>JAISKU010000033.1 GCA_031261245.1 Oscillospiraceae bacterium
GAGGAGGGCTATATCAAGAATTATCAGATAGTGAGCGACGGGATTCAGGGGATCATCAAGGTTACGCTCAAATACAACGGGAACGAGCGCGCAATAGCGGGGCTTCGCCGCGTCTCCAAGCCGGGTCTGCGTGTGTACGCGGGCGCGGGGGAGCTGCCGAAGGTTCTGCGCGGGCTCGGCATCGCGATTGTTTCAACGTCCAAGGGCGTCATGACCGACAAGAAAGCCAGAACGGCGAACGTCGGCGGCGAGGTCCTTGCGTTTGTATGGTAAGGGGGTATATGTTATGTCGAGAATAGGAAAGAACCCCATTGCCATTCCCGCCGGGGTTACGATTACGGTGGGCGAGGGGAATTTTGTCACCGTGAAGGGGCCGAAGGGCGAGCTTTCACGCGCGATACGCCCCGAGATAACGGTGGATATCGCGGGCGACACGATAAACGTGACGCGCGGGGACGATCTGCCGCAGCACAGGGCGTACCACGGACTGTCCCGGTCGCTTCTGGCGAATATGGTGACGGGAGTTACGGACGGGTTCAAGAAGGAGCTTGAGGTCAACGGAGTCGGCTACAGGGCGGCGAAGGAGGGCAAGAAGCTTGTGATGAACCTCGGGTACTCGCACCAAGTCATCGTTGAGGAGACGGACGCGATTACGATCGACGTGCCGGCGCCGAACAGGATAGTCATCAACGGGATAGACAAACAGGCGGTCGGCCAGTTCGCGGCCGACGTGAGGAAGAAGAGGCCGCCCGAGCCGTACAAGGGCAAGGGCATCAAATACGCGGGAGAGGTCATTCGCCGTAAAGAAGGCAAGACCGGCGCGAAATAAGGGAGTGTGAACGGAAATGGTTAAAAAACCCGACAGCAACGCCGCGCGTCTGAAGCGGCACAAGAGAGTGCGGGGCAAGGTTTCCGGCACGCCGGAGCGCCCGCGCCTGAACGTATTCCGCAGCGAGCAGAACATCTACGCGCAGCTTATCGACGACGTGGCGGGGAACACCCTCGCGTCGGCGTCGAGCGTCGAAAAGGGCTTTGAGGGCTCCGGCGCAGACACGGAGGCCGCGAAGAAGGTCGGCCTCGCGATTGCCGAGAAGGCAAAGGCAAAGGGGATCGTATCGGTCGTATTTGACCGGGGCGGCTACGTCTATCACGGGCGTGTGGCCGCGCTTGCCGAGGGCGCCCGCGAGGGCGGACTCGAGTTTTAACGGAGGGGAGGAAACACTAATATGGCTTATCAAGACAACAGGAACAGCGGCAGACGCGACAATCGGCGCGAGGAAGCTCCGAGCGAGTTTTCAGAGAAGGTGGTTTCTCTCAACCGTGTCGCAAAGACGGTAAAGGGCGGACGCGTCATGAAGTTCTCGGCGCTTTGCGTCGTGGGCGACGGCAAGGGACGCGTCGGATACGGACTGGGCAAGGCCCTCGAGGTCTCCGAGGCGATACGCAAGGGGATTGAGGACGCGAAGAAGCACATAGTGACGATTACGCGCAGCGGCGCCACGATTCCGCACGAGGTCACGGGGATATTCGGCGCGGGCAGGGTTCTGCTCAAGCCGGCGCCTCCGGGAACCGGCGTCATCGCGGGCGGCGCGGTACGCGCGGTGGTCGAGGCGGCGGGGATTTCGGACATCAGGACGAAGTGCCTGCGCTCCAACAATCCGCAGAACGTCGTGGCGGCGACGATGCAGGGGCTTTTGACCCTGCGCGACGCGCAGCAGGTCGCAAAGACGCGCGGCAAGACAGTAGAAGAGTTGTAAGGAGGCTTGATTAATATGGCACAGCTTAGAATCAAGCTCGTAAAGAGCCTGAACGGCAGGCTTGTTAAGCACAAGGCGACGGCGGAGTCCCTCGGGCTTCGCAAGATCGGTTCGGAGACGGTACAGCCCGACAACCCGCAGACGCGGGGGAAAATCAAGCTGATACGCTATCTGATCTCCGTCACCGAAGAATAGGAGGGACTTAATATGCAGATTCATGAGCTATCACCCGCGCCCGGCTCCACGCATGTGAACAAGCGCCGCGGCCGCGGCCCCGGTACGGGCAACGGCAAGACCGGCGGGCGCGGACACAAGGGGCAGAAGGCCCGCTCCGGCGGCGGCGTGCGCATAGGCTTCGAGGGAGGCCAGATGCCGCTTGCGCGGCGCGTGCCGAAACGCGGGTTCCACAACATATTCGCGCAGCCGCTTGAGGCGATAAACGTGCGCGACCTCGACCGCTTCGCGGACGGGGCGACGGTGGACGCCGAGGCGCTTCTGACCGAGGGCGTGCTGTCAAAATGCCGTTACGGCGTGAAGATTCTCGGCAACGGCGAGATAACAAAAAAACTGACGGTTAAGGCGTCGGCTTTTTCCGAGTCGGCCAGGGCGAAAATTGAGGCGGCCGGAGGAAAGGCTGAGGTGGTTTAAGTGCTGCAAACTCTCCGCAACGCATGGAAGGTTGAGGACATCAGGAAAAAGCTTGTTTTCATGATGTTCATGGTGCTGTTGTACCGTCTGGGTAACGCCGTTACCGTGCCGTACATCGACACGGGGCTGCTGAAAACGTATTTCTCGGGCAACAACACAATTCTCGGGCTGCTTAACACGATGTCCGGCTCCGCGCTTGAGCGGGCGTCGATATTCGCGCTGTCGATTCAGCCGTATATCAACGCGAGCATAATTATCCAGCTTCTGACGATCGCGATTCCCGCCCTTGAGCGCATCCAAAAAGAGGGCGGAGAAGAGGGCAAGAAGAAGATGGAGCGCGTCACGCGCTACTCGGCCATCGGAATCGGCCTTTTGCAGGGCTACGGCTACTACGTGCTTATCAACAACGGGGCGAACGGGGCGAGCTTTTTGACCCCGGCCGCGTCCGGTACGCTTCTCGCGCCGCTTGTCATCGTACTGAGCTTTTTGGCGGGCAGTACGCTTCTCATGTGGATGGGCGAGCAGATCACGGAGTTCGGCATCGGAAACGGAATCTCGATCATACTGTTTGTGAGCATAGTGTCGCGCTTCCCGTCGAGCGTCGGCGGGCTGATTACGAAGCTCATCGCGGCGCCGAAAACGTGGTGGCTGTACTTGCTGATGCTTATCGGCGCGCTGGCTATCATGGTGCTGATCGTGATTGTCACGAATTCCGAGCGGCGGATACCGATACAGTACTCAAAGCGCGTCGTCGGGCGCAAGATGTACGGCGGGCAGTCCACGCACCTGCCGATGAAGGTGAACATGTCCGGCGTGCTGCCGATAATCTTCGCGCAGTCGATAGCGTCGATTCCGGCGACGATCGCGGCGTTTGTCCCCAAGTGGGCCGCCCCGGACAGCTGGGTGAACACGGTGTTCGGCAACACGAGCTGGCTGTACATGGTAGTGTACTTCCTGCTGATTGTGTTCTTCTCATACTTCTACTCGACGATTCAGTTCAACCCGATAGAGGTCGCGAACAACCTGAAAAAGAACGGCGGGTTCATACCCGGGTTCCGCGCGGGGCGGCCGACGAGCGAGTTCATACAGAAGGTTTTGACAAAGATCACGCTGTTCGGCGCGATTTACCTCGCGATAATCGCGATTGTGCCGATTCTCATCAGTCACTTCTCGACGACGGCGAGAGATTCGGGCATATCGCTCGGCGGAACGAGCATCATCATCGTGATCTCCGTTGCGCTTGAGACGATGAAACAGCTTGAGGCGCAAATGCTCATGCGGCACTACAAGGGCTTCCTTGAATAAGAGGGGCGAGCTGATATGAAGCTGATTTTACTCGGAGCCCCGGGTGCGGGGAAGGGTACGCAGGCGGAAATTTTGGCAAAAAGGCTCGCGATTCCTACGATTTCAACGGGGCAGATTCTCCGCGCGGCCGTCAAGAACGAGACGCCGGTGGGTCAACTGGCCAAGAGCTATCTTGACGCGGGGGAGCTTGTGCCCGACGAGGTGATTATCGGAATCATGCGCGAGAGACTGACCGAGGCGGACTGCCAAAACGGCTACATTCTCGACGGGATGCCGAGGACGATGACGCAGGCGATGGCGCTTGAGGCGGGCGGTATTGAGATAGACACGTCGCTGGCCATCGAGATCTCCGATCAGGAGATAATCGACCGCATAAGCGGACGGCGCTTCTGCCCCGAGTGCGGCGAGACGTACCACACGATTTCCGCGCCGCCGAAGGTCGAGGGCGTGTGCGATGTGTGCGGGACGGAGCTGGCGACACGGAAGGACGACGCGCCGGAGACGGTGAGAAACAGGCTTAGGGTCTACCACGAGGAGACGGAGCCGCTGAAGGACTTCTACAGGTCGCGGTGCGAGCTTCTGACCGTAGACAACCAGCCGAGCATCGAGGAGACGACAAAGGTTATTTATGAAGCTCTGGGGATTTGGACATGATTATTGTCAAAAACCCCAAGGAAATAGAGCTGATGCGCCGAGCGGGAAAAATTACCGCGGCAGCCCGTGCCCTGGCAGGGGAGATGGTGATCGCCGGCGTGACAACCCAGAAAATTGACAAAGCGGTGAGGGAATATATCGTGTCCGAGGGGGGTAAACCCGCCTTTCTCGGGTACAACGGGTTCCCGAAGAGCGTCTGCATCTCCGTGAACGACGAGGTTATCCACGGAATTCCGGGGTCGAGGACGCTACGCGACGGCGACGTGGTGAGCGTTGACGTCGGGGCGGAGAAGGACGGCTTCCTCGGCGACTGCGCGGCGACGTTTATCGTCGGGCAGGGGACGCAGGAGGCGAGACGACTCGTCGAGGTGACGAGAGGGAGCTTTTTCGAGGGGCTGAAATTCGCGAGAGTGGGGTACCGGATATCCGATATCGCGCGCGCGGTGCAGGCCCACGCGGAGAGCAACGGATTTTCCGTAGTGAGGGAGTACGTGGGGCACGGAATCGGAAGCAGGATGCACGAGGATCCCGAAGTACCCAACTACGTGGAGAGCCCGAGGCGCGGAGCGGATCCGCGGCTTATCGCGGGAATGACGATCGCAATCGAGCCGATGATAAACGCGGGCGCGGCGGCGATACGGGTTCTGCGGGACGGGTGGACTGTTGTGACGGCGGACGGGAAGCTGTCCGCGCACTACGAGAACACCGTGCTGGTGACAAACGGCGAACCTGAGATACTGACAAGCGTCGAGGCGGCCTGACTATGGATACCGTAAAGATTGAGACGGGCGACATAGTGCGCTCCATAAACGGCAGAGACGCGGGCGGACTTTTCTTCGCGGTCCGGGTGGACGGCGAGTATCTGGAGCTTGCGGACGGACGCGGCCGGAGAATCGAGAAGCCGAAACGCAAGAAGCTCAAGCACACGCAGCGCGTTGCGTATTCCGAATCCCGCGCGGCCGAGAAGCTGCGGAGCGGGGAGAAGATTACAAACGCGGAGCTGAGGCGGGCCATATCGGAGCTCGGCGGCGACGCGGACAATGAAGGGGGTATGCAGGTTGGCTAAAGACGACATGATTGAGCTTGAGGGGATTGTGGTCGAGGCACTGCCCAACACGATGTTCCAAGTGGACATCGGCAAGGGACACACGATACTCGCGCATATCTCCGGGAAGCTGCGCATGAATTTTATACGTATTCTTCCGGGCGACAAGGTGACGGTGCAGATGTCACCGTACGACCTGACGCGCGGCAGGATTACGTGGAGAAGTAAGTAGCAAGCAAATAAACGACGAGGTGAACGACAATGAAAGTAAGACCGTCAGTAAAGCCCATGTGCGAAAAGTGTAAAATCATACGCCGCCGCGGCAGGGTTATGGTGATCTGCGAGAATCCCAAGCACAAGCAGCGCCAAGGTTAAAAGAAAGGACCGGTTATTAAGAATGGCACGTATTGCGGGAATAGACCTTCCCAAGGACAAGCGCATTGAAATCGGCCTCACCTATGTATTCGGCATAGGCAGGACGAGCGCGAAGAAAATCCTCGACGCCACGGGGATCAATCCGGACACGCGCGTCAAGGATTTGACCGAGGCGGAGGAAACGGCGCTCCGTGAGGTAATCGACAAGCAGTTCACGGTGGAGGGCGACCTTCGCCGCACCGTCGCGCTCGATATCAAGCGTCTGACGGAGATCGGCAGCTATCGCGGCACGCGGCACCGCCGCGGATTACCCGTGCGCGGACAGCGCAGCAAGACGAACGCCCGTACCCGCAAGGGGCCGAAGCGCACGATAGCCAACAAGAAGAAGTAAAGGGGGGAGCAGAGACATGGCAGCAGGAAAACAGGGCAAGACAAAGGTACGTACACGGCGCCGCGAGCGCAAGAATATCGAAAAAGGGGCCGTGCACATCAGCTCCTCATTCAACAACACGATGGTGACGATCACCGATCCGACGGGCAACGCGATTTCGTGGGCGTCCGCCGGGGAGATGGGCTTTAAGGGCAGCCGTAAGTCCACGCCGTTCGCGGCGCAGACGGCGGCGGAGACGGCCGCGAAGGCCGCGATGGAGCACGGCCTGAAAACGGTCGAGGTCTTTGTCAAGGGGCCGGGCTCCGGACGCGAGGCCGCGATTCGCGCGCTTCAGTCGGCCGGGCTTGAGGTGACGATGATCAAGGACGTCACGCCGATACCGCACAACGGATGCCGCCCGCCCAAGCGTCGGCGCGTATAAGGAGGTATGTGATTTATGGCAAGATATACAGATGCGGTCTGCCGGCTTTGCCGCCGAGAGGGGCAGAAGCTTTTCCTCAAGGGCGACCGCTGCTACACGGACAAGTGCGGGGTTGACCGCCGCGCCTACCCGCCCGGAATGCACGGGCAGGGGCGCACGAAGGTCTCCGAATACGGGACGCAGCTTCGTGAGAAGCAGAAGGCGAAGCGCTATTACGGCGTGTTGGAGTCGCAGTTCAAGGGTTACTTCGAGCTGGCGTCAAAGCGCCGCGGCAAGACGGGCGAGAACCTGCTTGCGATTCTCGAGACGCGCCTGGACAACACGATTTACCGTCTCGGGTTCGCGATGAGCCGCGCCGAGGCGCGGCAGCTCGTGCTGCACAACCATTTCACGGTGAACGGCAAAAAGGTCAACATCCCCTCCTTCCTCGTGAAGCCGGGCATGATCATCGCGCTGAAGGATTCAAGCCGTCAGCTCGACAAGTTCAAGTCCACAATCGAGGCCAACGCGTCGCGCAAGGCGCCGAAATGGCTCGATTACGACGCGAACAACCAGGTCGCGAAGGTCGTCGCCGTGCCCACGCGCGAGGACATAGACCTACCGGTGGAGGAACAGCTCATAGTCGAGTTATATTCAAAGTAAAGATAGCCCTCAAATTGGATAAGCCGACTCACTCCGGCGCTGCGCGCCGGGAATTTGAAGGAGGGTATATATGGTAGAAATCGAGAAAGCGCGCATAGACTGCATCGAGGCGCCGGGCGACGACGCGCACGGCAAGTATGTTATGGAACCGCTGGAGCGCGGGTTCGGGACGACGCTCGGCAACTCACTGCGCAGGATACTGCTGAGTTCCCTGCCCGGTACGGCCGTGACGACCGTGAAGATCGCCGGAATACAGCATGAGTTTTCGACGATTCCCGGGGTCAAGGAGGACGTGACGGAGATAATCCTGAACGTCAAGCGCATTGTCGCGAAGCTGCACACGCAGAAGACGAAAACCGTCTACCTCGAGGTGACGGGTGAGCGCGAGGTGACGGCGGGCGACATAATGGCGGACGGCGAGGTCGAGATTCTCAATCCCGAGCTGCACATCGCCTCTCTGGCGGCCGACGCGACGCTGCGCATGGAGCTGACGCTCGACCACGGTCGGGGGTATTCGACGGCAGAGCGCAACAAACTTTCACAACCAATAATCGGGGTCATTCCGATAGATTCCATCTACACGCCGGTCGTAAAGGTCAACTACACGGTCGAGAACACGCGCGTGGGCAACATGACCGATTTTGACAAGCTGACCATCGAGGTCTGGACGGACAAGACGATAACAGCGCGCGACGCGCTGAGTCTGGGCGCGAAGATACTCGTAGACCACTTCGGGCAGTTCACAGACCTGTCCGAGACGGCCGGAGGCCGCAGCATAGTCATCGAAAAGGCCGAGACGCAGCGCGACAAGGTGCTTGAGATGACGATTGAGGAGCTGGATCTTTCTGTGAGAAGCTTCAACTGCCTCAAGCGCGCAAACATCAACACGGTCGAGGACTTGATCTCCAAGACCGAGGAGGAAATGATAAAGGTCCGCAACCTCGGGCGCAAGTCGCTTGAGGAGGTCGTACACAAGCTCGCGATGATGGGTCTGTCATTGCAGAATGACAATGAATAACATTAACAAAGCATAGGAGGGTAAAGCTATGCCCGGGACACGCAAATTAGGGAAAACCACGGATATACGCCGCGCCATGCTGCGCCAGCAGGTCACGGATTTCCTCGACAAGGGCAGGATGGAGACGACGATTACGCGCGCGAAGGAGATCGCGCCGCTCGCCGAGAAGATGATAAGCCTCGGGAAGCGCAACACGCTCGCCTCGCGGCGCTCCGCGCTCGCGTTCATCACGCGCGAGGACGTTGTGACGAAGGTTTTCGGCGGCAAAAACGCGAAAAAGGAAGACGTCACAGGTCTTGCCGAGGAGTACAAGGAGCGCAACGGCGGCTACACGCGCATTACGCGCATAGGGCCGCGCCGCGGCGACGCCGCCGAGATGGCGGTGCTTGAGCTGGTGGAAAAGGACGCGTAAACAGGTAAGGAAAAATCCCCCTCTGACGAGGGGGATTTTTTTGTGGGGACGTTGGGGGGGGACGGGGGGTGTGGTTGACCCCGCCCCTACGGGGAACGGCGGGCGATTGATAATCGCCCCTACAAAGGCCCCCTCTGTCGGAGATATGCCCCGCCATTACAAATGCCCCCTCTGTCGCTGCGGCGACATCTCCCCCGCCGAGCGGGGGCGATTGGGGGGACGGGGGATTAGGCGGGGAAGCCGCCGTCAACGCCGAGGATTTGGCCGGTGATGAAATCGGCGCGGTCGGACGCGAGGAACGCGACGGCCTCCGCGACGTCGGACGGGGTTCCGATTCTGCCGAGCGGGGTGCGGTCGCGCAGTTCTGCGAGGTCGGA
This sequence comes from Oscillospiraceae bacterium, assembly GCA_031261245.1. Classification (GTDB taxonomy): domain Bacteria; phylum Bacillota; class Clostridia; order Oscillospirales; family Oscillospiraceae; genus JAIRRO01. The sequence goes on from JAISKU010000033.1 coordinate 9,046, forward strand.
GGGCGTGAGATTCGCGTTCATCGACGTGTCAATCACACCCGGGGCGACGCAGTTTACCGTTATGCCCGAGGGGCCGAGCTCCTTGGCGAGGGATTTCGTCAAACCCGCGAGCGCGGCCTTTGAGGAGGCGTACACCGCCTCACACGATGCGCCGAGCGCGCCCCACACCGAGGAGATGATGATTATTTTGCCGCGCTTTTCGCGGAGCATGTACGGTAGCGCGGCGTTTATACAGCTCAGTACGCCGCCGAAGTTGACGTCGAACACCTCGCGCCAGCGGTCGGCGGTGTCCTGAAGCAGTCCGGGGAGGGCGACGCCCGCGTTGCACACGAGCACGTCCGCGACGGCGACGGCGCGGAACATGTTGCGCACCTGCTCATCGTTTGACACGTCGGCGCGGAACGGAAGTCCGCCGAGCTCGCGCGCGAGCTCCTCCGCGTCCTCGCGGCTGTTGTTGTAATTCACGATTACGCGGTGCCCGTCGCGCGCGAGAGCGCGGGAGATCGCCGCGCCGATGCCGCGCGACGCGCCGGTGACGAGAGCAGTGCTGTTCATACGCGTTACCTCCTCCGGAAGAGAGTTTCGGCGGCGGTTTTGAGCTTTTCGGCGAGGAAGAGCACCTCCTCCTCCGTCGTGTCACGCGAGAAGCTTACGCGGAGCGCGCCGTCGATAACAGCCGGCGGCAGGGACATGGCCTGAAGGACGTGGCTTACCGCGCCCTTTTTGCACGCGGAGGAGCGGGAGACGTAGATTTCGTCCGTCTCGAGCGCGCTCATGAGTGTCTCCGAGCGGTGTCCGGGGAGGGAGAGGCTTAGAATATACGGGCTTCCGCCGTCGGAGATGATGACCGCGTCGGGGATTTCGCGCGTTATCACGGTGGCAGCGAGGTTTTTGAGGATTGCGGCGTGCTTATAGTTGCGCTCCAGCTCCACGCCGGCAAGTCGCGCGGCCGCGCCGAACGCGGCGAGCGCCGGGGTCGCCTGCGTGCCGCCGCGCAGGTTGCTCTCCTGCCCGCCGCCGACGAGGAGGGGCGGGAGCTTCAGCCCGCGGCGTATGTACAGCGCGCCGGCGCCCTTGCAGCCGTAGATTTTGTGCGCGCTTACGGACATGAGATCGACGCCGAGGGTTTTGACGGTGACGGGGAGCTTGCCGTAGGCCTGAACCGCGTCGGTGTGCAGCAGGGTTTTCAGGCCGCGGCGCTTTATCTCCGCGGAGTAGCCGGCGACGGGGTTGATCGCGCCCGTCTCGTTATTCGCGAGCATGAGGGAGACGAGCGCCGTGTCGTCCCGGAGCGCGCCCGCGAGGGCGTCCACCGTTATGACGCCGCTCTTGTCCGGGCGCAGGAAGGTGACGTCGTAGCCCTGTAGTGTGAGCTTTTCGGCGGAGCGCAGGACGGCCGGATGCTCCGCGAGGGAGGTTATGATGTGGTTGCCGCGGCGCTTCGCGGCCTCCGCGCCGCCGAGGATTGCCCAGTTGTCGGATTCGGTGCCGCCGGAGGTGAAGAAAATCTCCTCCGGGTCGGCGGCGACGACGGACGCGACGTCGGCGCGCGCGTTCTCCAGCGTCTCAGCCGCGCGGCGGCCGAGGGCGTAGGTCGAGGACGGGTTGCCGTACTCCTCGCGCATGGCGAGCAGCGCGGCCTCCTCCGCCTCCGGGCGCACGCGCGTCGTGGCGGCGTTATCAAGGTATACTGACATAGCCCTCACGCTCCATCAATTCTTTTGCGTCCCGGCCGCGCAGCCAGTCAAACAGGCGGCGGGCGGGGCTGTCGGCGGGTTCATCCTTGCGAATCGCGGCGTAGAAGTCGTTCGTGAACGGGTACGCGCCGGAGCCGATCGTCTCCGGGGTCGCCTCGACGCCGTCAACGGAGAGGATTTTGATGTTCGGGTCGCTTTTCATCTCCGTGACGTAGTAGTAGACGTTATAGCCTATGGCGCGGGAGGAGTTGTCGAAGCTCGCGACGGCGGCGATGAGGCCGCCCATCTCGGTGACGACGAGCTCCGCCGGGGCGGCGACGAGCTCCGCGTCGCCCATCACGAGGCGGCGCATCAGCGTCTGGCTCCCGGACGTCTCATTGCGCTGGTAGGCGAGGATTTCGCCCGAGTTGCCGCCGAGGGCGGCCCAGTCGGTCGTTTTGCCGGTGTAGATATCGAGAAGCTGCTCCGTCGTGAGGGAGGAGACGGGGTTCGCGGCATTGACGAGGAACACGAGCGCGTCGCGGCCTATCGGCGCGAACTCGAGATTTTTGCCGTATTGCTCCAGCGTGTCCTTGGGCGGTTCATAGACGATCAGCACGTCGGTGTTGCCGTCGGCGAGCGCGACGACGGATTTGTTTGTGCCCGTGAAGCCGGCGGAATACGCGGCGGCGTCGGCGCGGGAGATGCCGAGCAGGAGCGCGGCGGCGGCCTCCCCGAGGGGGATTGTGGCGGTGCTGCCGTCAAGGCGCGGGAACTCGTCCGCCGTGAAGAGCGGCGCGGGAGTCGGCGTCGGCGCGGGCGCGGCTGTCGGAGTGGGCGTCGCTGTCGCGGGCGCGGTGGGCGTCGGCGTGGCGACGGGCGGCGCGGGCGTGTTTGTCGCGCAGGACGCGAGGAGAAGCAGGGCGAGAAGCGCGGTTGTGAGCTTTTTCATGTGTGGTCTTTCTGCGGCAGACGCAGCATTTCGAGGCCGTGCCCGAGTGCGTCTATTATGGCCGCGAGGTTTTCCCGGACGGCTTTCGGGCTTCCGGGGAGGTTGACGATGAGCGTATCGCCGCGGATTCCCGCCTCCGAGCGGGTGAGCATGGCGCGGTTTGTGATTTTAAGGCTCTCATACCGCATGGCCTCCGGGATTCCCGGGGCGCGGCGGTCAATGACGTCGAGGGTGGCCTCGGGCGTGACGTCGCGCGGGGCGAAGCCCGTTCCGCCGGAGGTGACGACGAGGGCGATTTTCAGCTCGTCGGCGCATTTTATGAGTTCACGCGCGATTTGCACGCGCTCATCGGGGACGATGGAGGTGTAGACGACGTCGAAGCCGCGCTCCCGCAGCATTTCGGCGGCGAGCGGGCCTGACGCGTCCTCGCGCAGTCCGGCGCTGCCCTTGTCGGAGACCGTTATGACGGCGGCGGTGTAGCTCATTGCAGCACCTCCACGGAGTCGCCGGCTTTTACGCTGCCCTCCTCGAGGACGATGGTGAACACGCCCTCGCGCGGCATCACGCAGTCGCCGGTGAGGCGGCGTATCTCGCAGTCCTCGTGGCACTCCTTGCCGATTTGCGTGACCTCGAGCAGTGTCTCACCGACGCGCAGGCGCGCGCCGACGGGGAGCGTGTGGAGCGAGAGTCCCTCGGTGAGGATATTCTCGGCGAACGCGCCGGCGGGGAGGTCAGGGAAGCGCGCGCGCATTTTATCGACGCTCTCCGTCGCGAGCAGGCTTACCTGGCGGTGCCAGTCGCCGGCGTGGGCGTCGGAGATTATGCCGTGGCTTATTTTGAGGTCGATTTTATCGACGGGCGTTTTTTGCGTGCCCTTTTTTTCGCTTATGCAGACAGCTTTTACGGTTGGCATGGTATCACCCCAATATATATTCTCCGGATTTGCCGCCGGATTTATGCAGAAGTTGGATCTCGCCGATTTTGATGTCGCGCTGTACGGCCTTGCACATGTCGTACACGGTCAGGGCGGCGACGGAGACAGCCGTGAGCGCCTCCATCTCGACGCCGGTTTCGCCCGTGCAGCGGGCGGTGGACGTTATTGTTATTGTACACTCTTTTTCGTCCGGCGTAAAGGACAAATCGCAGGCGGTGAGCGCGATCGCGTGGCACATGGGAATAAGCTCCGACGCGCGCTTCGCGGCCATGATGCCCGCGACCTGCGCCACCGCGAGCACATCGCCCTTTTTCAGCTTGCCGTCGCGCACGAGCGCGAACGTCGCGGCATTCAGGTACACGACGGCGCGGGCGGTGGCCTCACGCGTCGTCTTTTTCTTGTCGCCGACGTCTACCATGCGGGCAAGGCCCGATTCGTTGAAATGTGTGAGCTCCGGCATATTAACCTCCGATTGCGTTCATGTTGCGGCGGCTGCCGCTGGCGCCGCTGTCGATATGGTGGCGCTCCGGCTTCGCGAGGATTCCGGCGCGGAGCGCGTCGGTGAGCGCGTCGCCGTGGAGTCCGCGCAGATTTATCTCCTCCGGGGAGTGCAGGCAGGGCTTCAGCTTGCCGTCGGCGGTGACGCGGATTCTGTTGCAGGACGGGCAGAAGTGGGAGCTTACGGGGCTAATCAGTCCCACGGCGCCCGGAGCGCCGGGCAGACGGTAAACGCGGGCGACGCCGTCCGTGTCGTGCTCCGCGAGCTCCGGCACGGCGCGCAGGACGGCGGAATTTTCGACGTAGCGCGACCTTGACCAGTCGGACATCTCACCTATCGGCATGAGCTCTATAAAGCGCACGTGGGTACCCGGCGAGCGGGTGAGCTCCACGAGGGCGCGAATCTCCTCGTCGGGCGCGACGCCGCCGTCGCCGATGAGGACGGCGTTGATTTTCAGGTAGTCAAACCCGGCCTCGCGCGCGGCGGCGACGCCGTCAAGCGCTACCGCGAGCTCTCCGCCGCGCGTTATCTCGCGGTACCTGTCGGCGTCGAGCGTGTCGAGGCTGATGTTCAGGCGGGAGATTCCGGCGGCGCGCAGCGGCGCGGCGAATTCGCGCAGGAGCGTGCCGTTCGTCGTCAGGCACGTCTCCGTGATTCCGGGGACGGCGGAGACGAGGCGGCAGATATCGAGAATTCCGCGCCGCACGAGGGGTTCCCCGCCCGTGAGACGCACCTTTGTGACGCCGAGCGAGGCCGCCGCCGCGACGATCTCCCCGATCTCCTCGACCGAGAGAATGTCCGAGTGGGCGAGCTTCGCCACGCCGCCCTCCGGCATACAGTAGCGGCAGCGCAGATTGCACAAATCCGTGACGGAGAAGCGCAGATATGTTATGTTGCGTCCAAAATTGTCTTTCATTTTACACCCTATACGCTTTGATTATTGCGCCGGCGGGGAGGGGCGGGGAGCCGGCGGGGATTTCGCCGAGCAGGTCGCAGCTCTGAAAGCCGGAGAGCGCGCCGGAGCCCTGTCCGCCCTGCTCCGCGAAGTACGCTATGCCGCAGATTATTTCAAGTCTGCCGCGCAGCAGGCGCGCGCGGGGGCTGGATTTCACAAGAGGCTCCTTCAGCAGCACCTCGACGGGCTCCGGCGCGATCTCACGCAGTCCGGCGAGGCGGCGGAGGAACGGCGCGGCGATGTGGAGCAGTCCGATGAGCGCGCTTCCCGGGTTGCCGGAGAGCGCGAGCAGGAGCTTGTCGCCGATTCTCGAGGCGAGCATCGCGCCGCCGGGCTTGAGCTTCGTTTTCCAGAAGAGCGGCACGGCGCCGAGCGCCTCCGCCGCGCCGACGGCGAAGTCATAGTCGCCGACGGAGGCCCCGCCGGTCGTTATCATCACGTCGCACAGCGGGAGGTTGCGGGAGATGGCGTCGGCGATGGCCGACGGGTCGTCGTGCACGACGCCGGCGTTGTACGCGTCGATGCCGAGCGCCGCGAGAGAGCCGGAGAGCGTGAACACGCTTGAGTTATAGATTTTGCCGAACGGGAGGGGGTTGCCGGGTTCCACAAGCTCGCTTCCCGTGTTGAGTACGGCGGCGCGGGGGCGGCGGAACACGGGTATCTCGCGCCTCCCGAGGCTCGCAAACAGTCCGGCGGCGGCGGGCGAGATGAAGTCGCCGCGGCGGGCGAGGAGCGCGCCGGCCTCCACGTCGTCCCCGCGCGGCACCACGTCGGAATCCGGCGCGATCGGCGCGCGGAACGTGACGGTTTCGGGCGTGAACTCCGTGAGCTCGTACTTGACGGTCGCGTCCGCGCCGCGCGGCATGGGCGCGCCCGTGAGAATTTTCGCGGCGAAGCCGGGCGTGATATCGACGGTCGGGACGCTTCCCGCCGGGATCTCCTCCGTGATTTTGAGGGTGACGGGGTTCTCCGACGACGCGCCGGACGTGTCCGCGCCGCGAAAGGCGTAGCCGTCGTAGGGGCTGCGGTCAAACGGCGGGATGGGGATATCGGCAAAAACGTCCTCCGCGAGGACGCGGCCGAACGCGGACATGAGCGGGACGAGCTCCGTCTCCGGAGATGCCTGCGGTATTGACAGGAGGAGAGAGCGCGCCTCCTCGGGCGATACGTTTTTTAACATCGAAACACTCCTTATACGCTAAGTGAGCAGCATGATATCGTCGGGGTCGATTTTGACGGCGAGCGTCTTCGGGTTGCCGAGCGCCGCCCACACGGATTTCGGAAATTCGGCGCGGAGCAGGGAGTAGCCGGAGTCGCCGCCGGGCGTCGCGAGCATTATTACGGAGCCGAACACGTCGTCAATCGCGCGGTACACGGTGCAGTTGATGAGATTCGGGGAGTAGACGTCCACGCGGTCGGCGGGTGCGATATAGTGCGCGCGCACGCCGATGAAGCGCGTGTCGGGCGGCGGGGTATCGGGGACGGTGAGCTCCACGCCCCAGTCGAGCGCGCGGACGCGGCCGTCTGGCAGCGCCTCGGCGCGGGAGAAGTTCTTGCAGCCGGAGATGAGCGCGGCGGAGAGGGTTTCCGGCGAGCGGAAGAGGCCCTTGACGGAGGTCTGGCGCTCACTTTTGCCGTCCTGTAGGACGCAGACCTGTCCGCACAGCCTGTACGCCTCGTCGCGCGAGTGGGTGACGAACACGGAGGGGCCGCGGAATTCGCGCAGGGTGTCCGCGAGCTCAAGCTCCACCTGCCAGCGCAGATAGTCGTCGAGGGCGGAGAACGGTTCATCAAACAGCAGCGCCTCCGGCTCCGACGCGAGGGCGCGGGCGAGGGCGACGCGCTGGCGCTCTCCCCCCGACAGCTCCTGCGGGCGGCGGTTCCCGAGGCCGTCGAGGTGCATCGCGGAGATCCACCGGGCGGCGACGGCGCGGCGCACGTCCCTTTTTTCGTATTGTACACCAAGAGCGATGTTTTGCGCAACGGTCATGTTGGGGAAGAGGGAATACTGCTGAAAAAGGTACCCTATTTTGCGCTTTTGCGGCGGGAGGTTGATTTTCCTGTCGGAGTCGAACAGCGCGCGGCCGTTCAGCTCAATCACGCCCTCATCGGGGCGCAGGACGCCGGCGACGCAACGGAGCGTGAGGCTTTTGCCGCAGCCGGACGCGCCGAGAAGGGCGAGGGTCTCACCGTCGGCGCGGAAGCGCACGTCGAGCGTGAAGCCGCCGGGCAGGCGCTTTTTTATATCGACGGAGAGCATTATTTTACCCTCCTTTTTTGCGCGGACTCAAAGAAATTAAGTGCGAGCAGCACGACGAACGAGATGGCGATGTTCACGGCGACCCACTTGTACGCGCCGACGTCGTCGTCCGTGCGCCAGAGCTGGTAGACGGTAGTCGAGATGGTCGCGGTCTTGCCCGGGGTGTAGCCGGCGGCCATGCTCGTCGCGCCGTACTCGCCGAGGGCGCGGGCAAACGCGAGGATTGTCCCCGCGAGCACGCCGGCGCGGCAGTTCGGGAGCGTAATGCGCCAGAAGATGAACGTGTTGGACAGGCCGAGCGTCTGTCCGGCGTGCAGCAGAGTAGTGTCAAACGCCGCGAACGCGCCGCGCGCCGTGCGGTACATCAGCGGGAACGCGACGACGACGGAGGCGAAGATCGCGGAGTACCAGCGCATGACGAGGCGGAAGTCAAACAGCGAGCCGATGAGCCCGCGCGGGCCGAGCA
>JAISKU010000055.1 GCA_031261245.1 Oscillospiraceae bacterium
TAGCTACGTATGGACGAGATAAACGCTGAAAGCATCTAAGCGTGAAACTCCCCCTAAGATTAGTTCTCCCATCCTTTAAGGAGTAAGGGTCGATGTAGACTACATCGTTGATAGGTCAGAGGTGTACGCACAGTAATGTGTTTAGCTGACTGATACTAATCACCCGAGGGCTTGACCTTATGGTCTTGGAACATTGCAGGCAAACACAGAGCCTTGTGTAAGCTGAGTTTTCATTGTTCGGTTTTGAGAGTACGCGAGCACCGACGCGGCGGATATTCCGCCGTGTCGGTTTCTGCATTTAGTATGAATTACGCACCTTTAGCTCAGTTGGTAGAGCACCTGACTCTTAATCAGGGTGTCCAGGGTTCGAGTCCCTGAAGGTGTACCAGGCCCGTTGGTCAAGTGGTCAAGACGGCGGCCTCTCACGCCGCAATCAGGAGTTCGACTCTCCTACGGGTCACCAGCAACAAAACCCTTGCTCATGCCGCGAAATGCAGCATTTGCAAGGGTTTTGTTGCGCCATTATTGACTGCGCGGAAAGAGAAATTGCAGCACACACATGTCCGCACAAAAGCGGGGGCGCGATGCGCCCCCGCTTTTTGCCGCTGTTAAGCTGCTGTTTTAGCCGCTGTTAAGCCGCTATTCGATTTGCGATTTAGCCCTTGAAGGAATCGGGGATTGCCGCGCGGGCGGAGTAGGAGTCAATCGTGATGCCCGGCTCGTTGTACGGATAGATGTTGCTGCGCGTGTACAGGTTTGCCCACGTCAGAAGCTGCTTATATGTCGCCTGCTCCTGGAAATACGCGGGGATCTGAAGCTGTGCATACGTCTCACCGAAGAGCGGCGCGAGCATCGGATTGTGGTCAACCCATGACGGCCAGATTGTCTCCGGCGTCGCCTGGCCGCTCATGAACGCGTACAGCGCGAAGAAGAGGGGCTCCGCATACATCGGCGTGGGCGAGTCAAGAACATAGCGCCACGCGGAGGTGATGCCCTCATCCCACTTGGTGGCGAGCTTCTTGCCGCCGATTGTCGCGATGCAGGCGTTGTCGGCATTGCCGAACACGTTGTCGATGGCATTCGCGGCGCCGTCAGCAAAGTCCTCGATGACGCCGATGATGAGCCAGTACTCGATCTGCGGATTCAGGGCGATTGTGGACTCAACCACGTTCTGCGCCGCCTGAACGGTCATGTCGCCGCCGACGTCAGAGATGAAATAGTTCTCCTTGGGATATCCGGCGGCGTCCCAAGCGATCTGGCCGCCCTCAACACGCTGATGCAGCGGGGGCGAGGTGGACATGTCAACGCCGATGAAGCCGGTGTTGTCATTCGTGGCGTCTGCCCAGTTGGTCTTCGCGTAGTCAATCAGCTTGACGCCGAGCTGTCTGCCGAATTCAACGTGCGAGAAGCCGACGTACGGGTGAATGAGGCCTTCCGGTACCATCTCAGCGTTGAACTTGAGCGCCTGGCCCATGCAGCCCATCCAGTTGAGGCCGATGCGGTTGCAAACTTCCGCAATCTGCTCAAACTGCATCATGTCGGGGTCGAGAAGAATGCCGTCGTAGCCCTGTTCCTTGAGTGTCGGGAGTTGCGCGAGGAGCTCTTCATTCGACGCCGCAGACCAGTACCCGTCGTACTGGACGTTGGAGAGCTTTGCCCAGTTCTCAAAGCCGGTGTTAAAGTCGGCGTTGAGGTCATTGAAGCCTATGCAGACATAGATGACCTTGTACTTGGGATTCGCGTTGTAGTCATAGTTCTCGTCATAGAAGCCGACCTTGTCGAGCGGGTCTGTGCCGAGCTCATCCTCCGAGGGGGGCGCCACGGGCGCTATGGGAGCGGGGTCTCCGCCCGCCGGGGGCGCCGCTGTCGGGTCGCCCGCGGGGGGCGCGGCCGTGGGGGTCGTGGTTCCGCCGTTGTCCGTCGTCTTGCCGCACGCGATCAGCGCGAACGCCATACACAGAACAAGCAGAAGTGCCAATGCCTTTTTCATGGTTTCTTTTCCTCCTAAATATAATTGGATATTTTATTTATACGGTGGGGGAAAGGCTCCCCCGCCGCACAAATCAGGTGAGTGGGGCAGGATTACGTCCTTGCCCTGCTTCCGGCGCCGGCCGCGATGGCCTTTTTGCGTGCCGCGAGAAGCTGACGGTTCGCGCGCTGGGACGTCACGGCGTCGAGAATCAGCGCGATTACGAGGATGAGGCCGCCGAGCGTCTGTTGCAGCCAGATCCACTGCTGCCCCTGGAATATCGGGTAGTAGTTGAGCGAATATGTGAACGTATTGAGCAGGGCAAGTCCCACAAAGGCGCCGCCCATGCCCGTCGCGCCGCCGCCCATGAACGAGACGCCGCCGAGGATTGCGGCCGTCATGCCGCTCATTGAGGGCGCCGAGGTCGAGAACTGGACGGAGGCCATCTTCTTCTGCGCCGCCCACATGAGTCCGCCGATGAGCGCGAGCAGGGAGTTGTTGACGAAGAGAATCGTGCTGATTTTCTCGGCGTTGAGCCCCGCGAGGCGCGCCGCGCGCCTGTTGCCGCCGACGAGGTAGATGTTGCGGCCGAACGGCGTGTAGACGAGCATGAGGGCGTAGATCGCGATAACCGCGACGGAGATGATGAACAGAACGGGCAGGTACGGCTGGGTTCCGATCTTGAGGACGGAGAGCTTGCCGATGTTGACGAAGCTCGCCCTGTTGATGGCGACCGTACCGGCGTTTGACCACCACGTGGCGATGCCGGAGTACACGCTCGACGTCGCGATTGTCGCGATGAACGGCATGAAGTTGAGCTTATTGCACAGGAACGAGTGCAGCAGCGCCATGCACACCATGAGCACGCAGCAGATGAGGAACGCCACGCCCCACGGGAGCAGTGGGCCGCCGGCCGCGTTCTTCGCCTGCACGAGGTAGGCGAACATGACGATTCCGAGCAGCGCCTGCGCGTCGGTGGACAGGTCGATGGAGCCGGACATGAGCAGACATGCCATGCCGACCATCATCACGCCGCCGGCGGACATCTGGAACAGCAACGAGCGTATCGCCGGGCCGGAGAGGAACGTGGATTTGCCGCCCTTTACGGACACGAGCGCGGCGACGGCAAAGACGATGACAAACAGAACGATCAAACAGAGGGTCTTGAAATTCTTTTTCACAAATGACATGACTTACACTCCTTTCAGTGCGCGGGCCACTGTTCTGCGCTGGCTTGCAAAATCTATCGCCAACGCGAGAATCAGAAGAACGCCGGAGAACGCAGTGGTGGCAAAGGAGCTTGCGTTGATGGAGAGCATCCCTTGGTTAAACGCGCGCGTGATGAGCAGTCCGACGAACGCGCCGCCCATGCCTCCGGAGCCCCCGCCGAACGAGATGCCGCCGAGCATGGCCGCCGTGAGGCCGGTAAACATGTCCGCCTGAAGCGCAATCGACGCGCCCTGAAGCGTCTTTGAGGTGAAGAACACGCCGGCGATGCCGCCCGTGACCGCGCTGTTTACGAACAGGATATAGGATATTTTCTTGGGGTTTACGCCCACGAGCCGCGCGGCGAACGGGTTGCCGCCGACGAGGTAGACTTTCATTCCGAATTTCGTCTTGGAGAGGATGATGCCGAAGAGCACGACCCCGAGAATGAGAATGATGATATTGAACGGAATCTCAACCGCCTTGCCCTGGAAAAACACGTATTTTCCGATAAAGCTGAGTTGATCCGTCGGGTGGTTGCCGAACCAGTCGGCCATTTTGCCGTTGAGCGTGATTGTCGTCGCGATGGGGAGCTCTGCCTTCGGATCCATCGAGATGAGACTGAGCAGTCCCCTGATGACCGTGGACATCGCCATCGTCGCGATGAAAGGCTGAAAGTGGAATTCGTTGACGAGCACGGCGTTTGCGACGCCGAACGCCGCGCTTATTATGAGCGCCGTGAGAATCGCCGCCCACCACGAGAAATGATAATACTGAATCGACGCGGCGATGAACATGCCCGAGAACGCGCCGATCGAGGCGGCCGACAGATCCATGTTGCCGGAGATCATCAGAAACGCCGCGCCGAGGGCGAGGAAGCCGGGGATTGTCATCGTGCCGACGACGGTGGTGAGGGATTTCAGCGTGAGAAACGAGTTGCCGCCCTGCTTAATCCACGACCAGACCGTGAATATCACGACCTCGATCAAGAGGAGAATCAGAAGCGTGAACATTTTGGACTGCGTGAATTTTTCAAATTTATTACGTTTCATTCTTTTTTCTCCTTTAATCGAGCATCGCCATGGCGAGGACGCTCTCCTCCGTGGGATTGTCCGCCCTCGTCGTCGTACCGGTGATGTGCCCGTTGTGCATAACGATGATCGTGTCGGATACGCCGATGACCTCCGGCATTTCAGAGGAGACAAAGATGACGCCCATGCCCTGCTTCGCGAAATCGCAGACCATCTGATAAATCTCCTGCTTTGTGCCGACGTCGATGCCCTTTGTCGGCTCGTCAAGAATCAGGATGTTAGTGGTGACGAGCGGAGAAGTCCACCGCCCGAGGATGACCTTCTGCTGGTTTCCGCCGGAGAGCTCCAGACACATTTTTTCGCTGTTCGGCGTCTTGATGGAGAACTTGTCAATCGCGGCCTGCGCAATCTCCTCCTCGAGCTTGGGGTTGCGGAATATGGAGTTGGACAGCTTGTCGATGACGGGGGCGGACACGTTGTTCTTTATCGAGCTGAACAGCACGAGGCCCTGCTCCTTGCGATCCTCGGGACACAGCGCGATACCCGCGTCAATCGCGTCCTTGGGACTTTTGAAATTGACGATTTCGCCGTTGAGCTTGACCTCGCCCGCGAGGACGGGATCCGCGCCGAAAATGCCGCGCATAACCTCGCTTCTGCCCGCGCCGACGAGTCCGGCGAAGCCGACGATCTCACCCTTGTGGAGCTTGAAGCTGATATCGGACACGTAGGGCGTGGCGAGGTTCGTGACCTCCAGCAGTACGTCGCCGATTTTGTCGTTGCGGGACAGGCTTGAGTATGTATCGCCGATGTCGCGCCCGACCATTGAGTGAATGAGGTCGGCCTCTGTCGTCTCCGCCGTTTTCAGCGTGGCGACGAGCTGACCGTCCTTGAGGACGACGATCTCATCCGTGACCTGGAATATCTCATTCAGGCGGTGAGAGACGTAGAGGATCATCTTGCCCTCCTCCTTGAGCTGACGAATCAGGTTGAAGAGGATTGTGATCTCCGTGTCGGTGAGGGGGGCGGTGGGCTCATCAAACGCGATGACGTCGCTGTTGCGGCGGTACGCCTTAATGATCTCCACCATCTGCTGGTACGCCACCGACAGCGAGCCGACGGGAACAGACGGGTCGATTGACAGGCCGAACTTGTCAATGAGCTCCTGCGTCTGCCGCTTCAGCTGCGGCCTGTCGAGCAGGCCGATCTTGTTGCGCGGAAGCTCTCCCGGGAAGATGTTCTCCGCCACGCTGAGTGACGGGATGAGCTGCCTCTCCTGATAGATTACGCTTATGCCGGCCTTGATCGCGTCGTTCGGGGAGTTGAAATTCATCTCCTTGCCGTCGAGAGTAATCGTACCCTCGTCCGCCTTGAGGTCGCCGCTCATGATCTTCAGAAGCGTACTTTTGCCGGCGCCGTTCTCCCCGAGCAGCGCAAGTACCTTTCCGCGTTGTACGCGGAAGCTGATGTCATTCAGCGCTCTTACGCCTGGAAAGGATTTCCCGATGCCTGCGAACTCTAAAAATTGCTCCATCCACTCTGCCTCGCTTTCTTTTACTATATGGTTTTCCGCTTTTTCATTTTTTTCGGGGCGCCTGAGGCATATGCCTCAGGGCGCTGTTTGCGAACACACAAGCAGCAATATTGCCTGTGAAAGACCACCTAATATAATAATGCTAATATACAAATAAGTCAACGGTTATTCATGCGTTTTTTGACATTATCAATGCAAATTTGAATTCCGTGTATTGAAAATTATGGCAAAATGACCAACGATTACACGCGCTTGAGCTGCCATTTGCCGCTGTTGAAGCGCCTGTACATCAGCGTCAGGCGTATGCTCATATCTATCAGCGAGGCCGCCCACGCGCCGACGAGGTCGATGCCGAGGACGTAGACCGCAAGATAGCTGAACAGCGGGCGAATCCCGACGACGCAGATTATCATGACTATCGCGACGTGCAGATTGTCGCCCGCGCCGCGCAGACAGCCGGAGATTATCACGGAGGACATCTGGAAAGGCTGAAACAGCGCAATCATGAACATGAGGTTCACCGCGATACTGTACGGGACGACGTTCGCGGGGATCGCCGTGTCGAGGAAAATGCCGACGAGCGGGTAGCGGAAGATCACGATGCAGGAGGCGAGGAGCAGACTTACGAGGACGGCGATGCGCTGGGCGCATTTGCCATATATCGTGGCGAGATCCGGGCGGCCGCGGCCGAGCATCTGCCCGACGAGCGAGGTTCCAGCGACGCCGAGTCCGTCGCCGAAGGTGAAGGAGATGCTCAGAAACTGCATACCCACCTGATGCGCCGCGAAGGACTCCGTGCCGAGGTTCGCGACGATGGCGGCGTAGGCGAAAAAGCCGATGCGCATCGCGCCCTGCTCTATCATCGCGTTACCGCCGATGCGGATTATGGGCAGGACGGTATCGCGGTGCAGACGCCAGCTTTCCCTGAAGGACAGGCGCAGGAATTTCTCGCCGGAGCGGCCGCGCATGAGCGAGAAGAGGCAGAGCGCCAGACCGACGCAAAAGCCGATGCCCGTAGACCACGCGTCGCCGGCGACGCCCATCGCGGGTATGAGGACGGTTCCCGCCTTTGTGGTGAGGCCGTAGATGAAGAAAACGTCAAGTATGACGTTTACGACGTTCGCGGTCAGGTTTACGTACATGGTGGTGCGGGTGTTGCCGACGCCGCGCTGGGCGGCGTTCAGACACATCGTGAGCGCGTTGACGGGCAGAAAGTACGTCATGATGCGGAAATAGTCGTGCGACATGTCTATCGTGTCGGGCTGCGCGCCGGCAAGCAGCAGTAGCGGGCGCGCCAGCAGGAGCGTGGCCAGAACCACGACGCCGGCCATGATGAGAATGACCACGATGGCGTTGCGGAGCGTGCGGTTCGCGTCGTCGCGGCGCTCCTCCCCCTTGCGTCTGGCGACGATGGCGGTGACGCCGATGTTCAGGGCGAAAAAGAGCGTGAGGGTGATCATTCGCGGCTGGCCCGCGAGGCCGACAGCGGCGATGGCCGCCGAGGGATTCTCAAGCCCGCGCAGCATCACCATGTCCACCGAGCCGATTATTGACATGAACACCATCTCAATGACGGACGGAATGGCGATTTTGGCGAGGTCGCGATACGCCTCCCCCGAGGTCGGGAGCGCGCCGTGGGGAGCGCCGGATTTTATCATGTGGTTGACCGAGAAGAGCTTACGCAGGATATTCACCGATATTTCATCTCCAATGGGTTTAATACGCCTCTAAGTCGCGTTTTTCTTGTTGAATTTTGTGTATATGTCCTTACACTCCTTGACCTCGGCCTTGTCGGCGGCCTTTTCGCCGTACCGCGATTCGATGTAGATATCGCGCAGCCTCTGAGAGGAGTCGAGCTCCCCGAAGATGTTGCCGTAGGCGTCCGATATGTCGCGCGTGGTCGAGGCGGGGAGTATCTCTATCCCCTCTTTTTCGCACAGGAGCATGAATTTGCGGTACGTCTCCCTAATCGGGTTTGCCATGCGGGCGCGCCTGTCGCCGCGCTTTTGATTGCCGTCCACGGCGACGCGCAGCTCGGCGACTCCGGAGGCGACGCGGCGCGTCCGGCCGCTGCCGCGGAGCTTTTTGACGAGCTTGACGATAAGAAATACGGCGATAGCCGCGATTATGGCGTAGACGACGTATCTGATTATCGTGGGGCCGATTCCCGCCTCCTTGATCTCGCCCCAGTCCATGTCGTCGGGGACGCCGATCTCCATGTCGCCTGACAGATCGTTTTCCGGCGGCTTTAGCTCGAAGAGCGACAGCGGCGAGAGGATGAACAGCAGGACGCGGGTGATGGCCATGAGGACGGGCATGATGACGTGGACGTACAGACCGCCCAAAAGCGTCTTGACGACGGTCAAAAAGGCCTGTGAGCTGAAGAGCGCGCCCGCGATTATGACAGCGAAAACCGAGATTGAGTTCATTAGCTTGAAGCGCAGCTGCTCCAGAATCTCCGGCTCATGCCGCAGCATACGCATGAGTATGATAGCGCCCGCGAGGAAGATGAGCGCGTAGGGGAGCGACGAGCTCTCAAGCGCCCAGCGGGCGATGAACACGACCACGACGGAGAACGGAATCAGCAGCTTCAGGAAGAGCGAAAACACGCCGCCGTAGGAGAGATCCGACGTGTCCGGCGGGAAGCACGCGACGTTGACGATAAGGTACACGGCGGGCGGCGCGAGCACGATGTAGCCCGCGAGATTGACGTTCAGAAAGAGCGGAATAGCCGCGAGAAGCAGCAGCGGCGGGAACCGCAGGAGCTTTTTGTTGCGCAGAACGCAGCACAGGTATGTGGCCGCCGCGAGGAACGGAAATGCCGGCAGGACGCCGACGCCGCCCGCGAGCCCGCCGATGAAGCCCGCGAAGGTGAGGTAGAAGCACATGTCGCATATTAACTTCAGGGCGATTACAGCACTCATATCATCTGCTCCTGCGCGCTTATGACAAAGGCCTTTCCGCCGCCGTATTTCTCAAAGCGCTTTATGATCTCGTTCTTTTCCCCGTCGAGCTTCAGGGTGATGATGATGGCCGACCTGTTGGAGTCGCGCTTGCTTTGCAGCTTGCCCGCGAGCTGCGCGAAGCTCTCCACATAACGGTAAGAGGCGCGGCCGATACCCTCGAGTATGGTGTTGAAATGGCGCGCGCCGTTCCCCTCGGGGAGGTACGACCAGCGGGAGAACGCGTCCGCCGTCGTCGCGTTCGTGGTGAAGGTGTATTTCATGCCCTTGTCCTCGAGGGACTGGCAAACAGTCCGCGTGAGGCTGAAGGCGTACTCGATGAGAGCCGCGTTTTCCTCGCTGTCGCCGTCGTTTTCGACGTCGAGAAGCACGGATACGGACGGCTCCACCGTGTAGTCAAACTGCTTTACCATGAGGTTGCCCGTCTTTGCGCTGTGCGGCCAGGAGATGGCCTTCATGGGCTCCCGCCCCGTGTACTCGCGCATACCGACGGTGAGCACGGGGTCCTCTATTATGAAGCGGCGCACGGAGATATCGCCCATGAAGCCGCCGATGACGCTGAGTACCTCCGGGCTTCGCACGGCTTTCGGGTAGACGATGATCTCATCGAACACGTTTACGGTCACGGATTCGGCGTTGATGCCGAGAAAGTCCCCGCCCTTGAGCCGCGCGCCCTTGAAGATGTAGCGCCCGCGCCTCGGCAGGGTCGCCGACACGCTCCGCAGGAGCCTGCTTTTCGGCATGAGATACACCGAGGACAGGTGCGTCTTGTTGCCCTGAAAATCGGTGTGGAGCGAGACGCCCTCGGTAAGGCAGGTGACCTCACCCGGCCAGAATTCCTCCGTCTTGATGAACGGCACGAACCGCCTCTGCCTGTTTGTGATGACGCTCTCAATCTCAAAAGGCTCCTCCGGTTCCACGAGGAGCTTTGAGCACCTGTAGGTGAATTCTATCCCGTTGAAGGCGTGGTCGAGTGACCAGCGCTCAACAAAATACAGCATTATCAGAAAAAGGAAGATGAATATCGTCATGACAGATTCTCTATCGGGACTTGCACCTTGTCTATGATCTTGCCGAGCATGTCGGCGGTGCCCTCCGTGCGCGCGCCGCCGCCGATGTTCAGGCGGTGGATCAGCACGTTCGGCGCGACGAAGCGTACGTCCTCCGGCAGGACGTAGTCGCGGCCGTTCAGTGCGGCGCACGCCTGCGACGCCTTGTATAGCGCGATTGCGCCGCGCGTGGACACGCCGGTGAAGAAGCTGCTCTCCGTCCTTGTGCCCTCGATTATGTCCATGATGTAGCCCGCCACGTCGGCGGATACATTAATATTATGGTACTCGCGCCGCACGTAGTCCGTCTCCTCATCGGTGACGACCTGCTGCAGCGCCTCGACGATGTCGAGCGTGGACGCGCGGGAGATGACGTCCAGCTCCTGCCCGCGCTGCATATAGCCGAGCGAGAGGCGCATGAAGAACCTGTCAATCTGCGCGTCGGGCAGCGGGAAGGTGCCGTAGGACTCAAGCGGGTTCTGCGTCGCCATGACCATGAACGGCTCCTCCAGCACGTGCGTCGTGCCGTCAACGGTGATCTGGCGCTCCTCCATAGCCTCGAGGAGGCTCGACTGAGTCCGGGGCGTGGCGCGGTTTATCTCGTCCGCGAGGACGATGTTAGCGAAGAGCGGGCCGCGGCGGAACTCAAACTCCCCGGTCTTCATATTGTAGAAGTTGATGCCCGTCAGATCGGACGGGAGCAGGTCGGGCGTGAACTGCACGCGCTTGAAGCCGCCGCCGATAGTCTTTGCGAAGGAGCGCAGCAGCATGGTTTTTCCGGTTCCCGGCACGTCCTCAAGCAGGACGTGACCCGAGCATATGAAGCATATCAGTACGAGGAAAATCGAGTCCTCCTTGCCGAGTATGGCCTTGGAACAGTTGTCGATGATTTTGGCGCGATAGTCGGTAAACCTTGAGATGTCCACAAACAGAACCTACCTTATCATATTATGTATTTACTTTGCCATTCCGGACGCTTTTTGTCAAGTCAATAATTCCCGGGTGCGGAAAAACGGCGCGGCGGATAGTCCGCCGCGCCGTTATGCGAGATATTCAGTCTGTCACGTAGGGCAGAAGCGCAATCTGGCGCGCGCGCTTGATCGCCGTCATGAGCTGGCGCTGGTGCGGGGCGCAGACGCCCGTCGTGCGGCGGGGGAGAATCTTGCTGCGCTCTGACACGAAGCGTTTGAGCTTCACCGTGTCCTTGTAGTCGATGCTCTGCGCCTTGTCAACGCAGAACTGGCACACCTTGCGGCGGCGACGCGCTCCGCCGCCGCCGTGCGGGCGCGGATTGTCGGAATTGTTGCGCTCTCTGGGTTCATATGCCATGATGGATATACCTCCTCAATGTTGTGTTGTGATGACTAAAACGGCAGGTCGCCGTCCTCGTCGCCGTCAAGCTCCGAGAAGCCCGAGGGCTCTACAGGGGACGCATAGCCGCCCGAATAGCCGTCCTGCTTTTGGTCGGAATAGCCGCCGGAGCGGTAGTTGCCGCCCTGATAGCCGTCGCCCGCGGGTCTGTCGCCCCTGTCGCGGCGGTCGCCCGTGAAATACACGTTGTCGGCGACGACCTCGGCGTTGCGGCGCTTGTTGCCCTCCTTGTCCGTCCAGTCGCGGATTTGGAGCCGTCCGGAGACGGCGGCAAGCTGACCCTTGACGAAATACTTCGTGACGAATTCGGCCGTGGCGCGCCACGTCACGATGTCGATGAAATCCGTCTGGCGTTCGCCGCCGTCCTTGGGGGCGAAGCCGCGGTCCACCGCGATGGTGAAGGATGCCACGGGCGTGCCCGTCTGCGTGTGGCGCAGCTCCGGGTCACGCGTGAGACGTCCCATGAGTATTACATGGTTCATTTAAGTCCCTCCTACTCGCCTATGACGGTTATCATCGAGCGCATTATGCCGTCCGTAATGCCCATTACGCGGTCGAGCTCCGCCGGGAAATCCGGCGGGGACGTGAACTTCAGGAGTACGTAGTAGCCCTCCGGCTTGTCGTTGATGGGATAGGCCAGGCGGCGCTTGCCCCACAGGTCTGTCTCCGCGACTTCTCCGCCGCTCGCGCTTATCAGCGCGCTGAACTTCTCCACGAGTGCGGCGGTCTCCTCCTCGGTCTTGTCCGTGTCGATGATGTAGAGCAGCTCGTAATTTGCGGTTGTCTTTGCCATGCTTTTTTACCTCCTTCCGGTCTTATGGCCCGGTTTTGCTCCGGGCAAGGATGTCCGCGAGCTCTCGGCTCAAGCGGGTTATGGCAGTATATATGAAAATTGCGGGTTTGTCAACTGCTTTCTCTGTATATAACAGGATTAAAACGGTAAATTGTCCGCTATTTTGTCGATATTCCGTCTTTACAAAAGGAAACATAAATGGTAAAATGCTTACCAGCAGAAGAGTAAAGTGAAACAAGGAGATATTTGAGATGAAAAGAGCTTGCGCAGCCGTTCTGTTGGCGCTGTGCCTTGTCGCGGCGCTTGTTGCGTGCGGCAAAAAGGACGCGGATACGGAGCCGACGCCGACGCCCGCGACGACAGCCCCGGCTTCCGAGGCGCCGACGACGCCGGAGGCAACTCCCACGCCGGACGCGACGCCGGAGGCAACTCCGACGCCGACAGCGCCGGAGGTCACGGCGCCGCCCGCGGAGGAGCCATCACCGACAGCCCCGGCGGATACGCCGACGCCGACGCCAACGCCAACACCGACGCCGACGCCCACACCGACACCGACGCCGACAGCAACTCCGACGCCCACGCCGACGGCGGCGCCGGGAGGGCTTACGGGGGACTCGGCGGCGGTGCTTCAGGCCGTGCTTGACGCGGCGGACGCGAGGCTCGGCGAGGACGACAAGCT
>JAISKU010000081.1 GCA_031261245.1 Oscillospiraceae bacterium
AAAAGGCTCCGGCGTCAAATTTTTCAGCAGCATACGCATGAAATTCGCGATGTCCTACGCGGCGATGATCGCCGTCGTGCTCGTGCTCATGAACACCTACTTTCTCGCCGCGTCGCGCGACATGATCTTCTCGTCGAAGCAGGCGTTCGTCAAGAGCCAGGCCGCGATTATGGAGACTGCGCTACACGATATCGACCTATTGACGATTGACACCGTGGCGCAGGTCGTGTCGCGTCTCGACCTCGGCGGGCTGTCGCACGTCACGGTGATGGGCGCGCGCGGCAACGTGCTGTATGACACTGCGGACGACGCCTCCGGCGACGCCTTTGTCGCCGAGTATTCCGCGCGCGTTCTTCTGGGGTACGACGTGCTATTCTCGAGCTTTTCGGGCGGCGCGTTCTCCGCGAGCGCGTTTGTGCCGCTGATAAAAAGCGGCGTCGTCACGGGCGCCGTGTTCGTCAGCGAGACGGATCTCGAGCAGGGCGCGATACTCCTCGGCCTGCAAAACACGCTGAAAAACATCTCCATCGTCATCGTGGTACTCTCCGCGCTCCTCATCGTCTTTGTGCTGTGGACTATCCTCAGCCGGATAACGAGCATACTGCGCGCCATTCAGTCCGTGCGCGAGGGCGAGTACAACTACAGAATTCAGATGAGCGGCAGCGACGAGCTCGCCATGCTCGGGCGCGAGTTCAACAGCCTCACCGGCCGCCTGCGCGACACGGACAATATCCGCCGCCGCTTCGTCGCGGACGCCTCGCACGAGCTGAAAACGCCGCTCGCGTCAATCCGGCTGCTCTCCGACAGCATACTGCAAAACGAGACGATAGACGGCGACACGGTGCGCGAGTTCGTCGCGGACATCGGCGAGGAGTCGGAGCGCCTCGCGCGCACGACCGAAAAGCTGATGACACTCACGCGGCTCGACGGCGGGGTTGACGAGACGCCCGTGCCCGTGGACATGCGCGACGTCGTCGCGGCGACGCTACGGATGCTGCGCCCGCTCGCGTCCTCCGGCGGGATCTCGCTCGGCTCGTCGCTTGACGGCGGCTGCGTAATTCTCGCGACGGAGGACTCTCTGCACCAGATAGTGTTCAACCTCGTCGAGAACGCGTTGAAATACAACGTGTCCGGCGGAAGCGTGTTCACGCGCCTGACGCGCGAGGGGCGCGACGCCGTGCTGGCCGTGGAGGACACGGGTATCGGCGTGCCGGTGGACGACCTCCCGCGCATCTTCGACAGGTTCTACCGCGTCGATAAGGCGCGCTCACGCGCCTCCGGCGGCTCCGGGCTCGGCCTGTCCATCGTGCGCGACACCGTGCACACCTACAGGGGCTCAATCATCGCCCTCCGGCGCCCCGGCGGCGGCATGACGTTTCAGGTTCGCTTCCCCCTCTACACTCCGCCGCAATAGAATTTGACAATTCGCGCATTATATGTTAAATTAGATTGTTATAAATATAGAATCACCGGCAATGCGTGGGAGGTATGATTATGTCAATTTTTCTCGCGATATTTTTAGGTATAGTCCAGGGCATCGCGGAGTTCCTGCCCGTCTCGAGCTCCGGGCATCTCTCGGTATTTCAGAATCTGCTTAAAATCTCCGCTCCGGACGACTCCCATATGCTGTTTGACGTGATGCTCCACCTCGGGACCTTCGTCTCCATCTGCTTTTCCTTCAGGCGCGATATACGCCAGATGCTCGGTGAGACGGCGCAGCTTCTGCGCGACCGCGATTCCCGCTCCGGCGGCACTCCCCCGACGCCGCACGTGCGGCTGCTGCTGCTTATCGTAATCGCGTCGCTGCCGCTCTTTATCGCGTTGCCGTTTTACAAGCAGATTCGCACGCTGTTCTTCAGCACCGGCTTCATCGGCTTCATGCTCATCGCCACGGGTATCATCCTGTACGCGTCGGGGAAGCTCGTAAAGCCCAAGACAAAGACAGAGCGCGGTATGACCGTGCCGGACGCGCTTCTCATCGGGCTCGCCCAGATGATGTCGCTGATTCCGGGGCTCTCACGCTCCGGCGCGACCGTCTCCCTCGCCCTCGCGAGGGGCGCGGAGCGCGATTTCGCCGTGAAATTCTCCCTGCTGCTGTCGCTGCCCGCAGTGCTCGGGGCCGCCGTCGTGACGTTCTGGAGCGCCATAAAAAGCGGAATCGACTGGAGCGCGTTCCCGCTCTATCTGCTCGGCTTCGTCATCTCCGCCGCCGTCGGCGTGTTCGCGATATCGTTCCTGCGCTCGCTGATGGCGCGAAACAAGTGGGGCGTATTCTCCTACTACTGCTTCGCGGCCGGCGCTCTGACGATCATACTGTCGATTATATTTTAGCGCTATTGTAACGGGGTGATAAATTGGCACAGACCAAGGCAAAAACTTCAAAAAAACCGGCGGCCGCGACGCCCGTAAAGACGCCGATGCGCCGTGAAATCGGTGCGGCCGTGTGCCTGCTGCTGTCGGTGTACCTGTTCGCCTGCTTTTTTAACGGCGGCCCGTGGCTGACGCAGCCCCGCGCCGCGCTCAGGTGGCTTATCGGCGCGGGCTTCTACGTCTTGCCGTTCGCGCTTTTCGCCGACGCCGCGATTCTCTGCTTCCACCGCGGTAAGCCCGTGCGCCTCCGGGTCATATGCTCGCTGTGCTTCCCCGTCGCCGTGGGGTTTCTGTGGACTGATCTCGGCCTCACCGGCAAGGCCGCCGCGTGGCTGTCGGAGCGTCTGCTGCCGTGGTTCGTGAAGCTGATTTTCGCGCTCGTCGGTATACTGCTGCTCGTGTTCGTGTTCGGCAAGACCGTCGCGCGCCTCGTCTCCTCCTATCGCGCGCGTGAGCGCGCGCAGTATACTCCCGCGCCGGAGCCCGCGTTTGAACCGCGCATCCCGCGCCGCAGACCGAAAAAGAGCGAGATTGACATTCCGATTGACGACGCGCCGCCCGTGCGCCGCCGCGTCGAGCCATACGCCGCGAGCCCTCCCGAGGAGGAGCCGCCACGCCGTCCGCGCCGCGACAACGACATACCGCTCGATATCCCGTTCATGGAGGACAACGGCACGCCGAAGCGCGCGCCCCGGCGCAAGCCGGCGGCTCCTGCGACCTTCGCCGATGAGGAGCCGTACAACAAGGCCGACGACGGCTATTCCTTCCCCCCGGCGGAGCTTCTCGCCTCCGGAGGCGGCGTCGCCGCCGACGGCACCGAGGAGGTCAGGGTGAACACGGAGCGGCTTGAGGCCACGTTCCGCAGCTTCGGGGTGAACGTGGGCATCTCAAACGCCACGCGCGGCCCGTCCGTCACGCGGTACGAGGCGGAGCTGGAGGCGGGCGTGAAGCTCTCGCGCCTCACAAACCTCGCGGACGACATCGCGCTGTCGCTCGGCGCGTCGGGCGTGCGCATCGGGCCGATGCCCGACCGCATCTCCACCGTCGGGATCGAGGTTCCGAACAAGAGTGTCAGCACCGTGTTCCTGCGCGAGCTGATTGAGTCCCCGGAGTTTCGCACCGCGCCGGGCAAGCTCTCGTTCGCGATAGGCAAAAACATATCCGGCGACTGCATCGTCGGCAATATCGCGAAGCTGCCGCACCTGCTCGTCGCGGGCACGACCGGCTCCGGTAAGTCCGTGTGCCTCAACTCGCTGATTTTGAGCATACTCTACAAGGCCACGCCCGACGAGGTGCGGTTTATAATGATCGACCCGAAAATGGTCGAGTTTCGCATCTTCAACGGGATTCCGCACCTGCTCGTGCCCGTGGTAACGGACGTGAAAAAGGCGTCCGGCGCGCTGCAATGGGCCGTTATCGAGATGGAGAAGCGCTACCG
>JAISKU010000168.1 GCA_031261245.1 Oscillospiraceae bacterium
GGCATCTACCTATTTTCCCGGAGCGTCACCACTCAAGTATCGTCGGCACAAGTGAGCTTAACTGCCGTGTTCGGGATGGGAACGGGTGGACCCTCACCGTAATCAACACCAACTGCGGAGGATAGAATACCACGCCTCCGCGCGTTTGTCAAGCGTTTTTTTCGGGAAATGCGAAAAATTATCTCTTGCTGAACTGCGGGGCGCGGCGGGCGGCCTTGAGGCCGTACTTCTTGCGCTTGATTGCAATGCTCGGTCGGGCAAAGCCCTCCCTGCGCAAATTCTCGCGATGCTCGAATTTACGCCGCTGCGCGGCGGCTCGCATACGCTCGCAGAGCGCAAGCAAGCTACACTGCAAAAATTATCTCTTGGAGAATTGAGGGGCGCGGCGGGCGGCCTTGAGGCCGTACTTCTTGCGCTCTTTCATTCTCGGGTCGCGGGTGAGGAGGCCGGCGGCCTTGAGAGGCGCGCGGTACTCCGCGTCCACGAGGAGCAGCGCGCGCGCGACGCCGTGGCGCACAGCGCCCGCCTGTCCCGTCACGCCGCCGCCGGAGACGGTGGCCTCAATGTCGTACTTGCCGCTTGTGCTCGTCACGACGAGCGGCTGGCGCACGATGAGCTTGAGCGTCTCAAGCCCGAAATAGTCGTCAATGTCGCGGCCGTTGATCTTTATCGCGCCGGTGCCGCCGGCGAACAGGTGGACGCGCGCGACGGAGGATTTGCGGCGACCCGTGCCGTAGATGTAAGGCTTCTTGCTTGTATACATTAATTAATCCTCCCCTATTCCGCGTCCCACGCCGTGGGCTTTTGCGCCGCGTGGAGATGTTCTTCACCCTGATAGATTTTCAGGCGGCGCATGGATTCGCGCCCGATGGAGTTCTTAGCGAGCATTCCGTTTACGGCCAGACGCATCGCGAGCTCCGGCCGCTCCGCCATCAGCCGCTTGTACTGGACTTCCTTCAAGCCGCCGACCCAGCCGCTGTGGCGTCTGTAATACTTCTGGTTGAGCTTGTCACCCGTCAGGACGGCCTCCGCCGCGTTGATGATGATTACGAAGTCCCCGCAGTCAACGCTCGGCGTGAAGTCGGGCTTGTGCTTTCCGCGGAGGATTGTGGCGGCCTGCGCCGCGACGCGCCCGAGCGGGCGGCCCTTTGCGTCGAGGATATACCATTTGCGGGACGACGAATCCCATTTTGCCAAAGTCGTGGACATTATTTATTCTCCTTAGTCTGTAGTGTTTGTGTTTTTAGAGAGCGCCCTACTTTTATAACACAGGCGGCGAAGGATGTCAACATGAAAATCCGAAAAATGCTACGGATTTGCATGAGAGCTTGAAAATGCGGCGATTTGCGCGGAAATGCGGCGAAATGCTCGATTTCAATTTCACTTTTTTCTTTGGTCTAAGGCACGTACCTTGTACATAATTTATAGTGAATCCATTTTAGGGGGAAAGGACGCCATGTTCAAAATAAAATTGCCGAGATTGCGTTTGCCGAGGGCGATTGCCCTGAAGTTCCCGCGAGGGGGGAAGATTTTCACCGTGCGGCGGCGGTGGATAACCGCGGGCGCGGCCGTGCTCGCCGCGGCGGGGATATTCTACGTCGTGACGCACCCGGCCGTCGTCGGGGTGTCCGCGACGCAGCGCGAGCTGCCGATATACTCCGTCAAGCGGGACAACAGGGCCGTGTCGCTGACCTTCGACGCGGCGTGGGGAAACGAGGACACGCAGCAGCTCATTGACATTTTGGGGAAGTACGGCGCGCGGGCGACGTTTTTCGTCGTGGGCGCGTGGGCGGAGAAGTACCCGGAGTCGGCGAAGGCGCTTACGGACGCGGGACACGAGGTGATGAACCACTCCAACGACCACGCGCACTTCACGAAGCTGTCGGAGGCGGAGATTGTCGCGAACATCTCGGCCGCGAACCGGAAGATCGCGGCGGCGACGGGCGTCGCGCCGACGCTTTTCCGCGCGCCGTACGGGGAGTACGACGACAACGTGATAAAGACGCTGCGCGGCATGGGGATGCAGACGATACAGTGGGACGTGGACTCGCTCGACTGGAAAGAGATTCCCGCGGCGGACATCGCGAAGCGCGTGACGGAAAAGGTCGGGCCGGGGTCGATTGTGCTGTTCCACAACGCGGCGAAGCACACTCCCGAGGCGCTGCCGGGGATAATCGAGTACCTGATAAAAGACGGGTACGCGATCGTACCCGTCTCGGAGCTTATTCTGAAGGGTGAGTTCACGATTGACCACACAGGCCGGCAGGCGTCAAAATAGAGACAGCCGGCAAAGTAGGGCTATTTGCGCTTTTTCTTCTTGCCGCGCTCCTCCGTCGTCTCCTCGCCGCCGGAGGCCGCGAATTGGCGCAGCAGCTCCCGCTGTTCCTCGGAAAGCGCCGTCGGCGTGGCGACGCGGACGGTGACGTACTGGTCGCCGCGGCCGGAGCCGCGCAGATTCGGGATCCCCTTGCCGCGCAGGCGGAACGTCGTGCCCGTCTGAGTCCCCTCCGGGACGGAGTATTTGACCTTGCCGTCGAGCGTCGGCACCTCGAGCTCCGCGCCGAGCGCGGCCTGGGTGAAGGAGAGCGGCATCTCGAGCAGGACGGCAGTCCCCTCGCGCTCAAAAAGCTCATGCGGGCGCACGGAGACGGTGACGTACAGATCGCCCGGCTCACCGCCGTTCGCGCCGGCGTCGCCCTGTCCGCGCAGGTTGAGCGCCTGGCCGTTGTCGATGCCGGCGGGGATTTTTACGGGTACCTTTTTCTTGCGGCGAACCCTGCCCTTGCCGCCGCACTTCTCGCACGGGGAGTGGATGATTTTGCCGCGGCCGCCGCACTTCGGGCAGTCGGCGGAGGTCTGCATCGTGCCGAATACGGTCTGCTGGCGGCGCAGGACTACGCCGGAGCCGCCGCACTCCGAGCATTTTTCGGGCGTTGTGCCCTCCTTTGCGCCGGAGCCGGAGCAGACCTCGCACGTCTCCACGCGCGAGACCTCGAGCTCCTTGTCGCAGCCGAAGGCGGCCTCCTCGAAGCTGATCCGCGCCTCGGCCACGAGGCGCTCTCCCCGTCTGGGCGCGGTGCGCGACTGCGTAGAGGCGCGGCCGCCGCCGAAGATGGAGCCGAAGATGTCGCCGAGATCCTCAAAGCCGCTGAAGCCGCCGCCGTACCCGCCGCCGCCCGCGTTGAAGTTCGGGTCCACGCCCGCGTGGCCGTACTGGTCATAGCGGGCCTTTTTGTCGGCGTCGGAGAGGACTTCGTATGCCTCGGAGACCTCCTTGAACTTTGCCTCGGCCTGCTTGTTGCCGGGGTTCATGTCGGGGTGGAATTTTTTTGCCATCTTCCGGTAGGCCGCTTTTATTTCCGCATCGCTCGCGCTCTTTTCAACGCCGAGGGATTCGTAAAAATCCTTTTTGTCCGCCATTATTCCTTGGGTTCGTCGTCGTCGACGACCTCGTAGTCGGCGTCGTAGTACTCGCCGCCGCCGGGGGCGTCGGAGCCCGCGCCGGGATCGTCGCCCGGCTGCGCGCCGGTCTGACTGTACAGCTTCTCCGAGACGGCGTAGAACGCCTTTTGCAGCTCCTCCGTCGCCTGCTTTATCGCGTCGAGGTCGGTACCCGAGAGGGCGGTCTTGACCTTGGCGATGCCGTCGTCGATAGTGGACTTGTCGGACGCGTCGATCTTGTCGCCGAGCTCCTCGAGCGTCTTTTCGCTCTGGTACACCATCTGGTCGGCGGCGTTGCGCGTGTCCGCCTCGTCCTTGCGCTTTGAGTCCTCGGCGGCGTACTGCTCCGCCTCCTTGACGGCCTTTTCGATGTCGTCCTTTGACAGGTTCGTGGAGCTTGTGATGGTGATGTGCTGCTCGCGTCCCGTGCCGAGGTCTTTCGCGGAGACGTTGACGATGCCGTTCGCGTCGATGTCGAACGTGACCTCAATCTGCGGCACGCCGCGCCGCGCGGACGCGATGCCGTCGAGGTGGAATTTGCCGAGGGATTTGTTGTACTGCGCCATCTCGCGCTCACCTTGCAGCACGTTGACCTCGACGGAGGTCTGGTTGTCGGCGGCGGTCGAGAACACCTGCGACTTTTTCGACGGGATTGTCGTGTTGCGGTCGATGAGCTTTGTGAACACGCCGCCGAGAGTTTCGATTCCGAGGGAGAGCGGGGTCACGTCGAGGAGCAGAATCCCCTCCACGTCGCCGCCGAGCACGCCCGCCTGAATCGCCGCGCCGACCGCGACGCACTCATCGGGGTTGATGCCCTTGAAAGGCTCTTTCCCCGTTATGCGCTTGACAGCGTCCTGAACGGCGGGGATGCGCGTCGAGCCGCCGACGAGGAGCACCTTTGAGAGCTGGTTCGCGGACAGGCCGGAGTCGCGCAGCGCCTGATTGACGGGATCCATCGTCTTTTCGACGAGGTGCGCCGTGAGCTCATTGAATTTCGCGCGGGTGAGCGTCATGTCCAGATGCTTCGGGCCGTTCGCGTCGGCGGTGATATACGGCAGGTTGATTGTGGCGCTCGTCACGCCGGAGAGGTCAACCTTTGCCTTTTCGGCGGCCTCACGCAGGCGCTGGAGCGCGAGCTTGTCGGCGCCGAGGTCAATGCCGTTTGACTTTTTGAATTCGGAGAGGAGGTAGTTCATCACGCACTCGTCAAAATCGTCGCCGCCGAGGCGGTTGTTGCCCGCCGTGGCGAGCACCTCGATGACGCCGTCGCCGATCTCAAGCACCGACACGTCGAACGTGCCGCCGCCGAGGTCGTAGACCATGATCTTCTGCTCGTTCTCCTTATCGACGCCGTAGGCGAGGGCGGCGGCGGTCGGTTCGTTGATTATGCGCTTGACGTCCAGGCCGGCGATGCGGCCGGCGTCCTTTGTCGCCTGGCGCTGGGAGTCCGTGAAGTACGCGGGGACGGTGATGACCGCCTCCGTGACCTTTTGGCCGAGGTAGTTTTCCGCGTCGGTTTTCAGCTTTTGCAGCACCATCGCGGAGATCTCCTGCGGGGTGTAGCTCTTGTCGTCGATTGTGACCTTGTAGGCGGAGCCCATCTCGCGCTTGATGGACGAGATTGTGCGGTCGGGGTTCGTGACGGCCTGACGCTTTGCCACCGCGCCGATCATGCGCTCTCCCTCTTTTGAGAACGCGACGACGGACGGCGTTGTGCGCGCGCCCTCGGCGTTTGCGATGACGACGGGCTCTCCGCCCTCTATTACCGCGACGCAGCTGTTCGTTGTGCCGAGGTCGATTCCTATGATTTTGCCCATTTTTGTTTCCTCCTGTTATTGTTTGTTGCCCATGTGCCCCCTCTGTCGCCTGCGGCGACATCTCCCCCGCCGAGCGGGGGCGATTACGGGTTATTGCGCGACCTGAACCATGGCGTGGCGGATTATTTTGCCGCCGAGGGTGAAGCCCTTTTGGAGCTCGAGGGTGACGACGCCGGGAGCGGCGTCGGGGTCTGCGGTCTGGGATACGGCGTTGTGGCGCTCCGGGTCGAATTTTTCGCCGACTGTCGGAATCTCCTCCACGCCGAGGGAGGTCAGAATCTCCGTGAACTGCGTGAACGTGAGCTCGACGCCCTTGAGAAACGCCTCGTCCGCGCACGGGGTTTGAAGCGCGCGCGCGAGGTTGTCGTAAACCGGCAGCAGACGCGTCACCGTCTCCGCGCGGATGTCCGTGTACAGCGATTCGCGCTCTGCGCGGCTGCGCTTGCGGAAATTGTCGTACTCGGCGGCGAGGCGGAGGTATTTGTCGCGCTCCGCCGCGAGGAGTTCGTCGGGTGTGGGGTCGGGGGGGACGTTTGTTGCTCCCTCTGTCGTTGCCCCCTCTGTCGTTGCCCCCTCTGGGGTTGCCCCCTCTGTCGCCTGCGGCGACATCTCCCCCGCCGAGCGGGGGCGATCTTCGGTTTCGGGGGTGGGGATGGTTTTGTCGTCGGGCGGGACGATGTGGACATCGTCCCCTACGGGGTCTTTTTTCTTTGGCATTATTTCACCTTCAATTTGAAATTATGTTTTGTCCGGGAGTTCCGGCGGGGAGGTTCCCGTGAGGCCGCGGGCGAGGTATTGCAGCCGCGAGAGCACGCGGGAGTAGTCCATGCGCGTCGGCCCGACGACGCCGAGAAGCAGCTCCGTATCGTCGCCCATGTCGTAGCGCGTGACGACGACGCTTGAGTCGCGCAGCTCCTCCGCGAG
>JAISKU010000170.1 GCA_031261245.1 Oscillospiraceae bacterium
GGCATCTACCTATTTTCCCGGAGCGTCACCACTCAAGTATCGTCGGCACAAGTGAGCTTAACTGCCGTGTTCGGGATGGGAACGGGTGGACCCTCACCGTAATCAACACCAACTGCGGAAGATAGACTACCACGCGAGAGCTTGATTGTCAATATGTTTTTTCAAAAATGTCATTAAATTGTCTACCAAAAGCGGCGGCGTTTTTCTTTTCGGTCGTAATCCCAGTGCTGATCCTCCGGGGCGTCGATGAGAATTATGTCATCGCCGACGCGCTTTACGCACTCCCACGGCACGATGTAGTCGTCGCGCCGCCCGAAAATGCCGAGAAAGCGGAACGGCCCCGGCACGACGAGCGAGATGAGCTGTCCCGTCTCAATGTTGAAAAGCGCGTCGCAGACGTAGCCGAGCCGGAAGCCCGTGCGGATATTTATGACCTCGCGGCAGCGCAGGTCGGCGATTCTGTAAGTCATGACAATACCTCCTCGGACTATCTGAATAATCATATGAAGTTTTGCTTGACAAAATGCCTGCGACGTGGTATAAAGTATCATTACTTGGGAGGCGGGCGAAGTGAGAGAGATGTCAAATATTGAATATTCGCGGCTGCTCGACCTCTACGGGCCGCTGCTGACGGCGAAGCAGCGCGAGTATCTGGACTGCTATTATAATGACGACCTGTCGCTGTCGGAGATTGCCGAAAATTTCGGCGTCACGCCGCAGGGGGCGCACGATATCGTCTCCCGCGCGCGGAAAAAGCTCGTGGATACGGAGAATAAGCTCGGATTTATGGCTCGCTTCGGCGATTTGGAGACGAAAACGGAGGAGACGCATGGCGTTTGAAAGCCTTTCGGAAAAACTCGGCGCGGCGTTCAAGAAGCTGCGCGGCAAGGGGCGGCTGAATGAGGCCGATATAAAGGAGGCGATGCGCGAGGTGCGCCTCGCGCTGCTTGAGGCCGACGTGAGCTACAAGGTCGTCAAGGACTTCGTGGCGAAGGTGTCGGAGCGCGCCGTGGGGCGCGATGTCCTGGAGAGCCTGACGCCCGCGCAGATGGTAATAAAAATCGTAAATGAGCAGCTTACGGAGCTGATGGGAACCTCAAACGCGAAGCTGAACATCTCCTCCAAGCCGCCGACTGTCGTGATGCTCGTCGGACTTCAGGGCGCGGGCAAGACGACGAACGGCGCGAAGCTCGCGGCGCTAATGCGGAAGCAGAACAGCAAGCGGCCGCTGCTCGTCGCGTGCGATATATACCGTCCGGCGGCGATAAAGCAGCTCGAGACTGTCGGCGCGCAGCTTGAGGTGCCGGTGTTCCAAATGGGCACGGCGAACCCCGTGGACATCGCGAAGGCGGCCGTGGAGCACGCGCAAAAGCACGGCAACGACATGGTTTTTCTCGACACTGCGGGGCGACTGCACATCGATGAGGCGCTGATGGACGAGCTGCGCGCGATAAAGGCGGCTGTGAAGCCGACGGAGATACTGCTCGTGGTGGACGCGATGACGGGGCAGGACGCGGTGAACGCCGCGACGGCGTTTGACGAGGCGCTCGGCATCGACGGCGTGATGATTACGAAGCTCGACGGCGACGCGCGAGGCGGCGCGGCGCTCTCGGTTCGCGCGGTGACGGGCAAGCCGATAAAATTCGCGGGGACGGGAGAGAAGCTCGATCAGATAGAGGCGTTTCACCCCGACCGCATGGCGTCGCGAATACTCGGAATGGGCGACGTGCTGACGCTCATCGAAAAGGCGGAGCAGAATTTCGACGAGAAAAAGACAAAGGAGCTGACGGAGCGGCTTTTGAAAAACCGCTTCACCTTGCAGGACTACTACGACCAGCTGACGCAGCTCAAGTCCATGGGGAGCCTGTCGGACATCGCGGGAATGATACCGGGCGTGGATGCCAAAGCGCTCGCGGGCGCGTCGATTGACGAGAGGCAGCTCGCGCGGACGGAGGCGATAATCCTGTCCATGACGCAAAAGGAGCGCGACGACCCCGGGGTGCTCAACTCGAGCCGCAAGAAGCGAATCGCCTCGGGCAGCGGCACGGAGGTCGTGGATATTAACCGGTTGCTGAAGCAGTTTGACATGATGAAGACGATGACGAAGCAGATGACGAAGGGCAACATGCCTGCGTTCCTCGGCGGCAGGAAAGGCAAGCGCAAGGGCGGGTTGTTTGGGTGAAAATAACCGTATTCCCCGTTTCAGGTGAACCGGAAGCGCTGCAATTTGCCGTAATCGCCGCAAAACATAAAGGCAAATGGGTCTGGGTGCGGCACCGCGACCGCGATACGTTTGAAATGCCGGGCGGACATATCGAGGCGGGAGAAACGGCGCTTGACGCCGCGCGGCGCGAGCTTTTTGAGGAGAGCGGCGCAACGGAGTTCACAATTTCCGAAATATGCGCTAACGGTGTTGACAGAGACGGCGAAAAGACTTACGGTAAGCTGTTTTACGCGGAAATCACGGCGTTTGTGGATATTCCGTCCGACTACGAAATGGCGGAGCGTGCGCTTTTCGACGTGCCGCCGGGCAACCAAACCTACCCCGAAATTCAGGCGGGACTGCTTGAAATGCTTGCGGAGCGCGGGATAACGTGACAGAACACCGCGCGCGCACGCAGTAGCGGCAGCGGGCGGCGACGATTCGCCGGTGCGGTTTCGGACGCGAGCGACCAAGTGCCAGCGGAAGATGGTTGTCCTCACAAACGAATAAGTTTTTGAGGAGCGGGGTTTCTCAAGGGGCGGCAGCCCCTGAGCCGACTTTTGGTTACTTTTCGGCGGCACGAAAAGTAACGCCGCCGGCAGGCAGGACAAGAAAAAGGGAAGATTCGCAAGGAATGGGTGGATGGGACGCGGGGGACGGATGCCCCCTCTGTCGAAGTGCCCCCTCTGTCGCAATGCCCCCTCTGTCGCCTGCGGCGACATCTCCCCCGCCGCGCGGGGGCGATAAGAAACGGCGGGCGATTAGTAATCGCCCCTACGACCGTACCAACAAGAATCATTGAACCGCATGTAGGGGCGGGGTTAACCCGCCCGCGGTCCAAACCACGGCGTGGGGGTGCGGCGGCAGGGAAAGGGGACGCCGAGGACGTCGTCCCCTACGGACGGGGGAACGGCGGGCGCGTTGATTATACGGGATTCTTCGCTGCGCTCTGAATGACAGGTTTGTGTGCTCTGAATGACAGCGTGGGCGGATAAAACAAAAAAGGAGGATTCGGGATGAAGCTTGAAATATATCAGAATACAGCGGCGTTCGGGGCTGACGCGCTCGAAATCCTGCTTGAAAACGAGGTGCAGAACAATCTGCCCATCTCGTTTATAAACAGAGTGGACGCGCCGCCGGACTGGCTCCTCGCGACGGTAAAGGACGAAAACGGGGGAATTGCACTCGTCGCCGCGATGACGCCGCCGTTCAATATCACGCTGTATGAGACGCGCAACACGCCGAACGACGCGGCTGTCAAATTTCTGTCCGACGAGCTGAAAAGCATGGGCACGGCGCTTCCCGGAGTGAACGCGGAGAGCGGTCTCGCGCGCAGATTCGCGCAGGCGCGCGGCGGAGAGTTTGAAACTCACATCTCGATGAACGTCATGCGGCTCGACAGTGTAAACGATATCCCGGAGGTGAGCGGGCATTGCAGACTGCTGCGCGAGGAGGATCTGTTTTTCGCGCCGTACTGGGCGTATCATTTCGGACTTGACTGCGGTGTCGAGGTTTACGATATACCCGT
>JAISKU010000183.1 GCA_031261245.1 Oscillospiraceae bacterium
CGTTTATTGTGTTTCTGCTTATAAAGAGCGGAATGTTCTACCGAATGGGAATTATACAAAAACCGGAGTTGTAAGTAAATGAGCATCGAAACAACGCTTGAATATATCCACAGCGTGAAATGGCAGGGGGCGAAGCCCGGCCTTGAGCGCACAAGAGAGCTTTTGGAAAAGCTCGGGAACCCGGAGAAGTCGCTGAAATTCGTGCACGTCGCGGGGACGAACGGCAAGGGGAGCACGTCGGCGATGATGGCGTCCGCGCTGCGCGCCGCGGGGTACGTGACGGGACTGTACACGTCGCCGTACATACTGCGCTTTAACGAGCGGATGCAGGTGGACGGGGAGCAGATTTCCGACGGCGAGCTTGAGGAGATGACGGAGCTCATCCGTCCGCACGCGGACGCGATGGACGACGCGCCGACGGAGTTTGAGCTCATAACCGCGCTCGCGATGGTGTATTTCGCGCGGCGGCGGTGCGATATCGTCGTGCTCGAGGTCGGAATGGGCGGGGAGCTCGACTCCACGAACGTGATTGCGACGCCGGAGCTGGCGGTGATTACGGCGATGGGGCTTGACCACACGGCGGAGCTGGGCAATACGCTCGCGGAGATCGCGTCCGCGAAGGCGGGGATAATCAAGGCGGGCGGCGACGTCGCGGTGTACGGCGCGGAGCCGGAGGCGGTCGCGGTGTTTGAGAAAAAGTGCGCGGACGTCGGCGCGAGGCTCGTGAGGACGGATTTTGCGCGGTTATCGGTGCGTTCCTCGTCTATTGGCGGTTCGATTATCGACTTCGGGGCGATTCGGGATATTTTCCTGCCGCTCGCGGGGACGTATCAACCGAAAAACGCGGCGCTGGCGATAACGGCCCTGGAGGTGCTGCGCGGCAAGGGGTGGCGGATTAGCGACGGCAATATCAGGGACGGGATTGCGTCCGTGAGGTGGCCGGGGCGGTTTGAGATTTTGCGGCGGGAGCCGGTGTTCATAATCGACGGGGCGCACAATCCGCACGGGATTGCAGCCGCGGCGGACAGCCTGCGGAGTCTGTTCGGCGAAAAGAAGCTCGTTTTCCTCGTCGGGGTGATGGCGGACAAGGACGTGGGGACGATGATGGGCGCGATAGCGCCGCTCGCCGGAGCGTTCGTCGCCGTGGCGCCGCACAACCCGAGGGCGATGGGCGCCGGGGCGCTCGCGGCGATGCTCGGCGGGTACGGCGTGCCTGTCGAGGCGTTCGCGGATATCGGGGAGGGCGTGGCGCGCGCGATACAGCTCGCGGGGGTCGGCGGCGCGGTGGCCGCGCTCGGCAGTCTGTACTTCTCGGCGGACGTGAGGTCGGCGGTTTTGTCATAAATTGTTGTTTTGTGCAATATTACCATTTTTTATGTGGATAGGAGCTCTGATTGTACAAAATATTAAGCGGATTGTACAAAATAATAGGCGTTTATTCGATTGTAAACCCGTTTAATTTTTGTTAGAATACCCTCTGTGCGCAAGCCTCAAAATAAAGGACACAGAGGAGAAAAAATTCCTATGGGAAATTACGCTTTCTACATAGCCGCCGGATTCGCCGGTGTGCTTGCTCTGCTTTTTGCCGCGCTTCTCGTCAAGAGGATTAACGGAGTTGAGCCGGGCAACAGCAAGATGCAGGAGATCGCAGCCGCGATTCACGAGGGCGCGATGGCGTTTCTCGGGCGGCAATACAAGGTTCTCATCGTGTTTGTAATCGTGCTTGGGGCGATAATCGCCCTTGTGGGGCATTTTGCGCAGAGTGACAGGCCGGACAGCCTGAAGCCCGCGACGGCGGTCGCGTTTGTAATAGGGGCGTTCTGTTCCGTGCTCGCCGGGAACATCGGTATGCGCGTCGCGACGAAGGCGAACGTGCGCACCGCGAATTCGGCGCGGACGGGCGGACTTAACAAGGCGCTTTCCGTGGCGTTCTCCGGCGGGAGCGTGATGGGTATGAGCGTCGTCGG
The DNA here is from genome assembly GCA_031261245.1 of Oscillospiraceae bacterium. GTDB lineage: Bacteria > Bacillota > Clostridia > Oscillospirales > Oscillospiraceae > JAIRRO01. The sequence goes on from JAISKU010000183.1 coordinate 1,968, forward strand.
CCTCGGGCTTGTGGGGCTTGTCGTCGTGATTCTGCTCTTCCCGGGGGAGTACGGGGTGATTAACGGCTACGCGCTGGGCGCGTCGTCCGTCGCGCTTTTCGGGCGTGTCGGCGGCGGCATATACACCAAGGCGGCCGACGTGGGCGCCGACCTCGTCGGCAAGGTCGAGGCGAGGATTCCGGAGGACGACCCGCGCAACCCCGCAGTCATCGCGGACAACGTGGGCGACAACGTGGGCGACGTGGCGGGAATGGGTTCCGACCTGTTTGAGTCGTTCGTCGGGTCGATTGTCGCGGCGCTGATTCTCGGCGCGGCGATTCCGGCGCTGAACAACCAGGGGATAACGGGTGCGGGGCTTATCGCGCCGCTGCTTGTCGCGGGAATCGGGACTGTCGCATCCGTTATCGGCGGGCTGTTCGTCAAGGTCAAGGAGGGCTCCAACCCCGCGAAGGCGCTGAATATCGGCGAGGGGATCGCCACCGTGCTCGCGATTGTCGGCGCGTTCGCCGTCTGTTATTTCATCATCCCGCAGACGTTCACGGCGGGGGACAAGACCTTTACGAATATGGGCGTGTTCCTCGCGTCCATCGCGGGGCTCGTCGCGGGATTTTTCATCGGGAAGGTCACGGAATACTACACCTCGGCGGATTACGCGCCGGTAAAGGAGATCGCGCAGTCGTGCGAGACGGGCGCGGCGACGAACATCATCAACGGCGTCGCGACGGGCATGGCGTCCACCGCGATTCCGATAGTCATCATAATTGCCGCGATTCTCGTCGCGTTCCATTTCTCGGGGCTCTACGGGATAGCGATGGCGGCCGTCGGTATGCTGTGTACCACAGGAATGGTCGTCGCGGTGGACGCCTACGGGCCGATCTCCGACAACGCGGGCGGCATCGCCCAGATGTCCGGATTGGACAAGTCCGTGCGCGAGATTACGGACAAGCTCGACTCCGTGGGCAACACGACGGCGGCGATAGGCAAGGGTTTTGCGATAGGCTCCGCCGCGCTGACCGCGCTCTCGCTGTTCTCCGCGTTCTCGCAGTCGGTGGGGCTTGCGGCGATCGACATTTTGCGGCCGAAGGTCGTCGCGGGGCTGTTTATCGGCGGGATGCTGCCGTTTTTGTTCTCCTCCATGACGATGAAGGCCGTCGGACGCGCGGCGGGCAAGATGATCAAGGAGGTCAGGCGGCAGTTCACGATGATTCCCGGCATTATGGAGGGCACGGGCAGACCGGAGTACAGCAAATGCGTCGATATCTCCGCGAAGGCCGCGCTTAAAGAGATGATTGCGCCGAGCCTTCTCGCGATTGTCGTGCCCGTGGTCGTCGGCGTGATTCCGTTCCTCGGCAAGGAGGCGCTCGGCGGGCTGCTCGCCGGGACGCTGGTTACGGGTTTCCTGCTCGCGATAATGATGTCCAACGCGGGCGGCGCGTGGGACAACGCGAAGAAATACATAGAAGAGGGCAACCACGGCGGCAAGGGCTCTCTCGCGCACTCGGCCGCCGTCAACGGCGACACCGTGGGCGACCCGTTCAAGGACACCGCCGGGCCGTCGATAAATATTCTGATTAAGCTGATGACGATTATCGCGCTCGTGTTTGCACCGTTGTTTTAGGGGGGAAAACCCTGCGGAGCGATAGAAAAATCCCCGCCCGGGAGGGCGGGGATTTTTTGGGACGGCGGGCGGGACGCGAGGGGTTGGACGGCGGGCGATTGGTAATCGCCCCTACGGACGGGGGATGCGGGCGGGACGCCGAGGACGGCGTCCCCTACAGGCCCCCTCTGTCGCTGTATGACCCGTTGTTGCTCATGCCCCCCCTGTCGCTCACGCCCCCTCTGTCGCTGCGGCGACATCTCCCCCGCCGAGCGGGGGCGATAGGGGGACGAGGGACGATATAAAAATCCCCGCCCGGAAGGGCGGGGATTTTTGGGACGGCGGGGGTTGGACGCGAGGGTTTGGACGACGGGCGGGTTGACCCCGCCCCTACGGGGGACGGGGGTGGCGTTTTCCCGCGCGGCGGGGGGGTGGATGCGGGCGGGACGCCGAGGACGGCGTCCCCTACAGGGGACGGGGATGACGGGCGGTTAATAACCGTCCGCGTTATTTTTTTACATGCAGAAGCGGTGTTTGCCGATGGTAAGCATGTGCGGGCGAGACCAGATCCACGCCGAGGTGGCGGTCGCCGGATTGAAATAGTATATCGCGCCGCCGGACGGGTCGGTGCCGTTGAGCGCCTCGCGCGCAGCCTGATACGCGCTGTCCGCGACGGGCTGATTAAACTGCCCGTCGGAGATGCACGTGAACGCGCCGGACTGGTATATCACGCCGGACATCGAGTTCGGGAACGACGGGTGCTTCGTGCGGTTGAGCACGACGGCGCCGACGGCAACCTGACCCTTGTACGGCTCTCCCCTCGCCTCCGCTGAGATGAGGCGCGCGAGCAGATTGAGGTCGTTCGACTGCGTGGTGGCCGACGAGGCGTCGGATATGCCGAGCGCGGCGAGCGTCTTTGCGCCCGCGACGCCGTCGGCGGTCATGCCGTTCTTGCGCTGGAAATACTTGACGGCCTCCTCGGTCTTTGAGCCGAACACGCCGTCCACGCCGCCGGAGTAGTAGCCCCACTGCTTCAGCTTTTTCTGAATCTGCGTCACGACGCCGCCGGACGAGCCCTTGCGGTACGCCGCGGCGTCGGCCTGCTGCGCGACGGAAATTATCAGGATATTTACGGCGAAAATCACGGCGAGCGCGAGCGTGAGCTTTCTCTTGTCCAATGTAAAGGCTCCTTCGTAAAACATAGTCATGCCGACTGTATTTTACGGAGGGAACGGCCTTGTTATGACAGGAAAATATTGCGCGCGGCGGTTTGGCAACGAATTTTTCACATTTCATTAAAGTTTTCTTCTAAATTTGTTTTTACTTTGTTCACCCATTGGGGGGCGGCGCGTATTATTATTCCATTGTAAAAACAATCAAACTTCCGACAGGGGGATAAGACAATGAATTACAATTATGACGACGAAAACGGGTGGCATGAGGGCTTTGGGGAGCCGGAGAGACCGGAGGAGCCGGTGAGCGCGGCGGAGGAGACTCCGGAGGCGCAGCTTCCGCCGGCGGAGGAGCCCGAGAAGCCGCTGCCCGAGTGGCGCGAGGCCGCGTACCGCGAGTTCACGGCGCCGACGGAGACGCCGTACTCGCCGGGATTCACGGGCGGCTACTACTACAGTCCGCCGAGGCCGGAGCCCGAGGAGGAGGACGATGAGTTCGACTACCGCAAGGCGCGCAGGCGCGGGCGCGGCGGGCGATTCGCGCGGGCGGTGTGCCTCGTGCTGGTGTGCGCGCTTGTCGGCGCGGGCGCGGGCTGGGGCGCGGTGCAGTACGGCATAAAGACCGGGACGGTGCAGCAGGCGGCGACGACGGTCGTGCTCGGCGCGACGACGACGCCTGTTCCGAGCCTCGATGGTCTGCTTTCGGAGGGCGGCGCGACGGGCGTGCCGGTGCCGACGCCGGTGACGATTTCGGGCGACACGCTCTCGGCGCAGGAGATATACAAGATAGCCTCGACGCAGGTCGTGTGCGTATCGACGGAAATTCCGCAGAAGGGCTTCGGCCAGGGCGGCACGATATACGGCTCCGGGTTCATAATCTCCGAGGACGGGTACATCATGACAAACTACCACGTCATAGAGGACGCGAGCCTGTACGGGTATCCGCTGACAGTCGTGATGCGCGACGGCACCTCCTACAAGGCGAAGGTGATGGGCTATGAGGCGGACAACGACATCGCGGTGATCAAGATCGACGCGAAGAGCCTTGCGCCGGTGAAGATTGGCAGCAGCGACGCGATGCAGGTCGGCGAGAAGATATACGCCGTCGGGAATCCGCGCAAGCTCGACTACACGATGACGGACGGCATAGTCTCCGCGCTTGACCGCGACATTCAGGTCGATGAGTACGTGAGCATCAAGATGTTCCAGATCAGCGCGGCGGTGAACTCCGGCAACTCCGGCGGCCCCGTGTACAACGACAGGGGCGAGGTCTTGGGCATCGTGTCGGCGAAGTACGCGAGCTCGGGCACCGAGGGTCTCGGCTTCGCGATACCGATTGACGACGCGATGAGCATTGCGTCGGAGATTATCACGAACGGATACGTGACGGGCAAGGCGAAGCTCGGAATCACCGTGCGCACCGTGGACGCGAGCACGGCGGAATATTACAACATGGTCGAGGGCGCGTTTGTGAACACCGTGGAGCCGGGCTCCTGCGCCGAAAAGGC
>JAISKU010000001.1 GCA_031261245.1 Oscillospiraceae bacterium
ATTATTTAGGGTAAAAAAAAAATCGCCACACGGCCGCTTTTAACTGCTTTATATTGGGGGGGGGCGGGGTACCGCCGCCCCGACCGGGTGCTTACTCTTTGTCCTTCTTTGCGCTGGCGCGTATGTGGCGCTCCGCGCGGACGACAGGCTGACCGTCGACCTCTGCGGCGTCAATCTCACGTTGACAGACGGCGCAGATGTACTTTTTGCGTCTCCCGGAGACGTTGAGGCGCTCCGGAACATACTTTTTGAGTATGATCATCGAACCTTCAACGTAAATTTCCAGGGGATCCTTTTCCGCGATGTCGAGAGTTCGTCGCATTTCGATTGGTAAAACAATGCGTCCGAGCTCATCGATTTTCCTGACAATGCCGGTAGATTTCATGTGAGTAGTAGCTTCCTTTCAAGAATTTTTTGTGAGCTGAAATTCTGCATTGAAATAAATCCCTGCATAATTTCCCTTTAATGTTAGCACAGAAATTGCTTGTTGTCAATCGCCGTTGGAAACAAAATGTGTAATTATTCGAGGCTATTTTGCATTTCAACCCAATTTTGCGCCGGGCGCTTACATATTCTGTTATGCTTCCAAGACCGGATTAGGCATAATTTGCGCCGGACATGCGTTAATATACCGGCGGGAGTGATACATATGAAAAAGCTGCTTGCGGCGCTCTGCCTCGCGGCGCTCGTCGCCGCAACCGGAACGCCGGCCGCAGGGCTCGGCGCGGAGTGGGTCAACGCGGATACGGGTGAGCTCGAGTTTCTCGGCGGGGAGGCGCACTTCTCGTCGCTGTATTCCCGCGCCGGAATCGTCGTCGGCCCGGGCTGCACGTTGATCGTAGACGGCGACGTGGACGCGGGCGGCAGATTTGTCGCGCGCGGGGGGAGCGTCGTCATAGGCGGAGAGCTCCGGGCGCTCGCCGTGTGGCTCGACAGCTCGCAGGGCGGGCTCGACGCGCGAATCGGCTCCGTGAGCGCCGAATATTTTACGCACTGCGGCGGCGCGGTGTCCGTCGCGGGCGATATCTCGACGCGCGCCCGCGAGGGCGTCGATTCCTACGGCCTCGTGAACATCAACGGCGAGCGCTCCGCATACGGCGCCGCGAAGCTCGAGGTGGGCGGGCGCGTCAGATCGACGGGAGGCGACATCGTCGTCGGGAATCCGCTCCCGGCGGACGAGGCGGCCGGAGCCGCGTTCGCGCAGGTGCGCGGCGGGGAGGACGTTGGCTACGCGGACGCCGGAATCCCGGCGGGGGAGCCCGAATTTTACGCAGAGGGCGGTCTGGTTGCGGCCGGAGGCGGGAAAGTCATGGGAGTTTCTTAATTATTGTTAAAATTTTCGTCAAAACACGTTCTATATTGTTTTTTTATATTGAAAAGATACAAAATGTGGTGTATAATGCGCTCATAGTCATTTTGCCGCAAATACGAAAGGAAGTAAATTATGAAACATAAGAGACTGCTGTCCGTCATTGTCGCAATCGCCATTGCCGTGTCCGCGCTGCCGACCTTGGCGCTCGCGGGCAAAACACCGAGCACGTGGTTCACCTCTGACATGAGAAACGCGAATACGGCGGGTCTGCTCACCGCAAACGCGATGAAGGACTTTCAGCGCAAAATGACGCGCGACGAATTTTGCGAAACGGTTGTGCTGATGGCCGAAAAGACGCTCGGGCGAGAGCTTGCGCTGCCCGCGCGCAACCCGTTTGTGGACGCGTTCAGCGAATACGTGCTGAAAGCGTATCAGTACGGAATAGTAAACGGTAAGGATCTGTCCAAGGGCATATTCGCGCCGAACGACAACGTCACGCGCGAGGAGATAGCCACAATGATGGTGCGCGCGATGCAGGGCATACAGCGCGATCTCGGGAAAACGCTCCTGTCGCCTCCCGCGGGCTCGCTGCCGTTCAAGGACAACGCGAGCATTTATGCCGTACATCTTGACAACGTGAAGTACGCCTACTCAAACGGTATGTTCCTGGGCGACAACGAGAACAGGTTCAACCCGAAAAACGATATAACCTCGGAGGAGTGCGTCGCCGTCGCGATTCGCAGCTTTACGGCCATGCACACGAAGCTCGACCAGTACCTGACGACCTCCCAGCTCCTCGACAAGACGCTCGCCAACATTAATATAGGCTACGCGCTCGGCGACCTGCCGACCGCAGTGTCGCAGAATATTCAGCTGCCGACCGTGGGCTCCGGCGGCGCGGTAATCACGTGGGCGTCGAGCAACCCGTACGTTATCCGCGTGGACGGAGCGGACGGCGTGGTGACTGTGGGGAGCGCGATTAACGTCATACTCACGGCGACGGCCACGCTCGGCGGCATATCGCGCTCAAAGCAGTTTACGCTCACGACGACGCCCCTGACGGGCGACAGTCTGCTCGTGAACAGCGCGAAAACCGCGCTTGAAATAGGCTTCCACAACGCGGGCGACACGCTCGAATCCGTCACCGGCGACGTCTATCTGCCGACGACGGCGCTCGGACTGCCCGTGGCGTGGACGACAACCGTCCCCACCACAGTCACAAGCAACGGCGTCGTCACCGTGCCCGCGGACTCGCGTGAGATTACGGTGTACCTCACGGCGACGTTCAGATCCGGCGCCGCGTACGGGACAAAGCAGTTCACGCTGAAGGTGCACAACGCGGCGTTCGCGCCGAATTCGGTGTTGCTGCACAACATATCGCTCGGCATGACCTCCGCGCAGGTCGGCGTGGCGCTCGGCTCGGCGGCGAATCCGAGTATACCCAAGGCCTCCGTCACCCTCGCGACGGGTGAGGTGTGGCAGATATTCCACTCGAGCGCGACCTCCTACAACAACTTCGTCGCAGTCATTTACCAGTCGAGCAAGGTCGTCGGCGTGTACACGATGGTAAGCGGCTGGGCGACGTATCTGCGCGACTCGGCGTCAAAGACCATAACGGTCGCCGCCGCGAACCAGGTTCCGAACGTCGCCGTGACGGTGTATACCGACACGCGCAACGGCAACGTCCAGTACGCGGCGTTCCTGTCCGACAAGACCTCGACGGTCGGCAGCGCCCGCGCTCTCACCGCGTCGGCTGTCGAGACGATAGCGCTCGACGTCATAAACGCGTTCCGCTATCTGTACGGCAGCGGGACGGCGGGCAAGGCGGTGCTCTCGGCGAACAACGCGCTTATAAACTCGGCGCGCGCGCACTCGACGGACATGGGCTACTACAACATTTTCAACGAGGCGGGCTCAACCGCGTACAAAACATATCAGGCGCGCGCCACGAACGCGGGCTTCGCGGGACTTGTGACGGGGCTGATCGGGACGAACGCCGTCAACCCGTTTGACTTCGTGGATACAGCGGTGCAGGTCGCCGCCGACCGCGCGAGCATACTCTCGACGACGGCCACCGTCGCGGGCCTGGGTTACGCGCCGGGCAATTCCACCACGTACAGAAACTTCCTCACGGCTGTATTCGGCAGCGGTACGCAGGTGACGAGCGTCACGGCCGTCCCGACGAGCTTACAGCTCAATCCGGGCGCGACGACGACAATACAGCTGACGTTCTATCCCGCGGGCTTCGCGGACACGCCGGTGGTGACCTCTTCAAACGCGGCTGTGTTTACGATTCAGCCGACGCCGGGCGCGTCCACCGCTACGAATGTCAGATCGTACACCGTGTACGCCTCGGCAAATCCGCAGACGGCGAGCGCGTACATCTCTGTCACAAACGCGAACGGCGCCGCGATATCCGGCGGCGCCGCGAACAACATACCTGTAACGGTGAGCACGGCGTATGCGACGAGCCTGGTTGTGAGCAGCGAGACCCAAAGCAACTTCGTGACGGCGAACACGTCTCAGCCCGCGCCGCCGGTGCAGAACACGCTCTATTACAACTACATAATCGGCGTCGGAAACACCTTTAACTTCTCCGCCGTCGCCGCAGCGGCCTCCGGTACGCCGCTGATAACATGGACGACAAGCAACCTGAACGTTGTGAGGCTAAACGGCACGACAAGCAACACCTCCACAGGCGGCTCCGTCACGCTTACGGGATACGCGCCGGGAACCGCGACGCTCAACGTTAGCGTGCCGAGAAGCGGCGGCACCTTCTCCGTAACGGTGAATATTATTGTTGTGTCGCTGAATCTTACGCCATCTACAAGCGCGACAATAAATCTCAGCACTCCTACTCTGCCTATTTCGGCCGCCATAGCGGGGCTTCCGGCGAATGTGGCGCTCGGTACTGTCAACTGGGCGTCGAGCAATCCTGCGGCTGTGGCGCTTGAATCCGGCACAACAGGGACAACCATTACCGTCACGGCGAAGGCCGCTGATAAGGGTACGGCGACGATAACTGCCACGGCGACGCTGACGGGTACGACGACCTACACGGTTAAGGCGCTGACAAGACCGATAACAATAAGCGTCACGGGTCAGCCTGATTACGCGACGGACATAACGCTGAGTCAGCCGTCGATTGCCGTTGAAAAAGGCAATCAGGGACTTGTCACGGTCACAACCATACCGCCGTCCGTCAAGAACAGAACCGTGACGATTGAGCCGGGATATGACACGGCGATTATAGACGTGTCGGTGTTGCAGACGGCTACCGGAGGAACGGTCACGATTACCGGAAAAACAGTCGGCACGACAACAGTTTGGATAAATGTTCCGGCCACGGCAACGCCGGGGGCGGTAATCCGGAAATCTATAACGGTAACGGTCAATCCCGCGTCGGTGAGCGTCAACATAACAAACGCTCTGCCCTCAATGACGGTCGGTGATAGCCTAACGCTTCAAGCCACGACGACGCCCGCGGGGAAAATCGTTACGTGGAGCATTACAACGGGCAATGAATTCGCGACAATCGACACGACAACGGGGCACCTTACCGCAACAGCTGCGGGAACAATAACGGTTACGGCGACTGTCCCCGCCGTTCCGGGGGAGACGAGCCTCGGGCAGACATCCGCGACTATCACAATAAATCCCGCACCATAAGGAGGTCACACAATGCTAATCAACTCAAAAACCGCCGAGTATGACGCGGTCATACAGGCCGCGAACACAATCTGCGCGGCGATCCGCACGGCGCCGAAGGGCTGCGGGTTCGATTTCCTCGACTCCGCGATACTGACCGACGAGGACAAGGACAAAATTTCCGCCGAAATGCGCAAAATAGGGGAGAGCCACGGCGAGCGGGGCGCGTTCTTCGCGCGCGACGCCGGCAACGTCGATAACTCGCAGGCCGTCGTGCTCGTCGGCGCGACATACGACACGCGCAAGCTCAGCAAGATGTGTCAGCTTTGCGGCTTTGAGAGCTGCTCGGCGTGCTCCGAGGCGGGCGCGGCGTGCGTGTTCGCGGGCGTGGACCTCGGGATCGCGCTCGGAAGCGCGGTGTCGAAGCTCGCGGAGCTCGGCATCGACAACCGCATAATGTACACGATCGGCAAGGCCGCGGCGGCGCTCGGCTACCTCGGGGAGTACAAGATGATAATGGGAATTCCGCTCTCCGTGAGCTGCAAGAGCCCGTTTTTCGACAGGTAAAACTATGAAAAAACGACTTCTCACAATCCTACTCACGCTCACACTCACAGTCGGCGTGATACCGTTTGCGGCGTTTGCCGCCGACGCCCCGTCCTCGTGGGCGGCGGAACCCGTCAACGCGGCGATCAAAGCCGGGCTTGTGCCGCAGTCCTTGCAGTCGAAGTACACCCAGCCTGCCACCCGCGCGGAGTACTGCGCCCTCGCCGTCGCGCTCTACGAAAAAGTCACGGGCAAGGCGATCACCAAACGCGCGACGTTCAGCGACACCACCGACGTCAACGTCGAAAAGGCGGCGGCTATCGGCGTCGTCAACGGCATGGGCAACAACAAATTCGACCCGGACGCGAAGCTCACCCGCGAACAGGCGGCGGTCATGCTCGCCCGCCTCGCGGACGCGATTGGCAAGCCGCTTGCGAAAAAAGCCGCAACCTTTGCGGACAACGCGAAAATATCTTCTTGGGCTGTCGAGCAGGTCGGGCAGGTGCAGGCGGCGGGGATCATGTCCGGCATTGAGGACAACAAGTTCGCGCCGAAAGGCCCGTACACGCGCGAGCAGAGCATAATCACGATTTTGCGTTCATGGAATTATGCGAACGGTATCACTACACCACCGCCCGCGCCGACATACAACTGGCCCAATCTTTCTGGCCCAAAGGTCTTTTGGAATAGTAGTATATACCAGAGCATCATCGACTATGCTGCTACCCAAGATGGTGTCACGGCGCACATAGAAATTATGCCAGACAAGGTAGTAATCTACCTGGGTTCAAAATGGCCGGTGATGAGGTATGATGAGTGGGTATTTTCTATTAGCGGTGTCTTTGGCACTACTTATTCATGGCAGCAATCCAGTGGCATATTTTTTAATCACGGAGGAGAATGGCTCAATAAGCAAGATATGACGAATGACGGTAGTACACTGGTGGACATCGCAAGTTATTTTTATAGAGATAGAAAAGACAGAGAGCCCTATGTCTCAAATCCCCCCGGTATCAAATTCCCTTGGGAATAACTCCACAAAAAACAGGCTCCTCCATATTGGAGGAGCCTGTTTTTCTTGCTGCCTTATGTTTAGCCCAGCGCCTCAATCAGCTCCGGAACCACCTTGTACAGGTCGCCCACGAGGCCGAAGTCCGCGACGTCGAATATCGGCGCGCCGTCGTTCTTGTTTATCGCGACGATGTAGCCCGAGTTCTGCATCCCCGCGAGGTGCTGAATCGCGCCGGAGATGCCGCACGCGAAGTATATCGTCGGCTTGACCGTCGTGCCGGTCTGCCCGACCTGGTGCGAATGGTCGATCCAACCCGCGTCCACGGCCGCGCGCGAGGAGCCCACGACGCCGCCGAGCTTATCCGCGAGCTGCTTGAGCAGCGCGAACCCCTCCTCCGGGGTGTGGTCGCCGGACTGGAGTCCGCGGCCGCCGGAGACGATGACCTTCGCGTCGGTGAGGGAGACGACCTCCGTGAGTCCCTTGACGATTTCGAGAACCTTTGTGCGGATATCGCCGTCCTTGAACTCGACGGTGAGGTCAATAAGCTCGCCCTTTGCTCCGGCTTTCTTTACGGGCTTTTCCATGACGCCGGGGCGCACCGTCGCCATCTGCGGGCGGTGATTCGGAATCAGAATCGTGGCCATGAGGTTGCCGCCGAACGCGGGACGCGTCTGCTGAAGCTGCTTGTTCTCCGGGTCGATCTCAAGCTTCGTGCAGTCCGCCGTGAGGCCTGTGCCGCACTGAACCGCGAGGCAGGGGCCGAGGTCGCGCCCGACGTGCGTCGCGCCGAGGAGGACGACTTCGGGTTTGTACTTCAAAATCGCCTCGTAAATCGCCTTGTTGTACGCGTCGGTGTTGTAGCTCTTCAGCTCCGGCGCGTTCGCGTAGTACACCTTGTCCGCGCCGTACTCAAAAATCTCGCTCACGAGGTTATCGACCTTGTCGCCGCAGAGAACCGCCGCGAGCTTGCAGCCTATCTCCTTCGCGAGGCGTCCGCCCTCGCCGAGAAGCTCGACGGAGACCTTCGCGAGCTCGCCGTCGCGCTGCTCCATGAACACCCATACGTCGTGGTACAGGGTGATGTCAACCTCGCCCTTCTTGTCCACCTGCACGTTCTCAATCGCGCCGAACGGGCACACGTCTACGCACGCGCCGCAGTTTGTGCACTTCGGGCCGATGTTCGCGATCTTCTCGATCATGGTGATCGCGTCAAACGGACATTCCTTTACGCATTTTGTGCAGCCCTTGCACTTGTCATTGATTATTTTTACAGCCATTATTCCGTTCCTCCGTTATATAACGTGTAGCTCTTGCAGCTTGCCCACAAGAGAGACCGCCATCTCTGTGTTCGTTCCCGTGAGTATCTCGCCCTTGCCCTTGGGGGCGGGCGCGAAGCTGCGGAGAATCTGCGTCGGGGACGCCTTCAGGCCGCAGTCCTCTGCCTTGAGGTTCACGTTGTTCTCGTCCCAGATATTGACCTCCGCCTTGTACGCGTCCTCAATCGAGGATACGCTCATGTAGCGCGGCGTGTTCAGCTCCTTGACGGCGGTGAGCAGGCAGGGCGTCTTGACCTCAATGACCTCGTAGCCGTCCTCAAGCTGGCGCTCTACAATTATGGAGCCGTCCTTTATCTCGCGGATCTTTTGCACATACGTCACGGACGGAATACCGAGCCGCTGGGCCGTCTGCGGGCCGACCTGCGCCGTGTCGCCGTCGATGGCCTGCCGCCCGGCGAAGATTATGTCGTAGGCGCCGATGGTGCGGATGCCCGCGGCGATAGTCGTGCTCGTCGCGCAGGTGTCGGCGCCGCCGAACGTGCGCGAGGAGAGCAGATACGCCTCGTCCGCGCCCATGGCGAGACATTCGCGCAGCATATATGTAGCCTGCGGGGGGCCCATTGACAGGACGGCGACCGACACGTCGGCGCTTTTGTCCTTGAGCTCAAGCGCGGCCTCGAGCGCGTTCGCGTCGTCGGGGTTCAGTATCGACGGCACGCCGTCGCGAATAAGCGTTCCCTTGACGGGGTCGATCTTGACCTCGTTCGTATCCGGAACCTGCTTTGCACAGACAATAATTTTCATCGTTACTCCTCCTTATTTCTTGAGCAGGTTGCCCGAGATGACCATCTGCTGAACCTGCGACGTGCCCTCGAAGATTGTAAACACGCGGCAGTCGCGATAAATGCGCTCAACCTTGTATTCCTTTATGAAGCCGTAGCCGCCGTGGATCTGCACGGCCTTCGCGGCTATCTCGTTGCATATCTCCGACGCGTAGTATTTCGCCATCGACGCCGCGGTGCCGGACTCGGGCGAATTTATCTCCTTGAGCTGCGCCGCGCGGTACACGAGCTCCTTCGCGGCCTGAAGCTTCGTCGCCATATCGGCGATCATGAAGCTTATCGCCTGAAAATCAGCGATGCGCTTTCCGAACTGCTTGCGCTCCTTCGCGTACTTTATCGCCTCGTCGAGCGCGCCCTGCGCGACGCCTATCGACATCGCCGCGACGCCTATGCGCCCGATATCGAGCGTCTTCATTGCGTTCGAGAAGCCCTTGCCCTCCTCGCCGAGCATGTCGGACTCGTGGACGCGCACGTCCTCAAGAATGATATCCGACGTCGGACAGCCGATTATGCCCATCTTGTGCTCCGACTTGCCGCAGGACACGCCCGCGAGCTTCATATCGACGATGAACGCCGAAATCCCGCGTGAGCCCTTTTGCGTCTTGTCGGTTTTCGCGTAGACTATCGACCAGTCCGCCACGGGGGCGGTGGTGATAAACGTCTTGCGGCCGTTGAGAACCCAGTATTCGCCGTCCTTGACGGCCGTCGTCACCGTGCCGCCGGCGTCGGAGCCCGCGCCCGGCTCTGTCAGCGCAAAGGCCATGATGCCCTCGCCCGTAGCCACGGGACGCAGATACTTGTTAAGCTGTTCCTCTGTTCCGGCGAGCATGAGAGGGCCGCCGCCGAGGGAGTTGGGGGCTGAAACCCAAATATCGGTTACGGCGGAAACTCGGCCGAGCTCCTCCATTATGATCACATACGAGAGATAATCCGAACCCTGTCCGCCGTACTGCTTTGGCGTTTTTACGCCGAAAAAGCCGGCCTTTCCCATTTTTGCGAGCAACTCGGTGGGATAGTTGCCTGTCTCCTCGATCTCATCCAGAATATCCTTCGTAAGCTCCGTCTCCGCGAAATCGCGTGCGAGCTTCCGAATGAGATCATGTTTTTCCGTAAATATCATTGCTCATCCTCCTGAAATAAACTATTGTGGGCGCGTCAAATAGACACACTTCACGACTATATATCCATTATAAAAGGTTTGAATAAAAATTATATTAGTTTGTTTAATACTTTTTCTTGAAATTGTTCATGTTTTATGCTAAATTAGTTACGAGGCAATACCTAATTTTGCGTAGGGGGCGGATTGACGTGAGTTCCACGCTTTTTGACTATGAATGGCAGTTCCTGTTACAGATGATTTCGCGCATCAATTATTCGGAGACGTATGTAGAAACGTGCAATACAATTCTTCAGCAGATGAAGACGCTGATTCCTTTTCAGACGGGAATCGTCTTTCAGGCGAACCGTGAAAACGGCGACGTCGCGCTCATGAACCCCATCACGACGGAGCATGTGAACGACGAGCAGGATCACGATTTCTTCATCGAGGGCAACTATCCGCACTGGAACGAGTTTATCATGGCGCCGTACAGCAGCGTCTTTCGCCAGTCGGACATCATCCCGCCCGCGAAGTGGGAGCGCACGCGCGTGTACCGCGAGGTGTGGCTGCCCAAGGACAACTACTGGGGGCTGTTCGTGTCCCTCGTGTACAAGGACTGCCCGCTGGCCGTGATCGGGCTTCTGCGGGGTCGCCGTGACGACGACTTTTCGGCGCGCGACATATATATAATGAATACGCTCAAGGACCCGCTGGAGCGGAAATTCTACAGCCTGTTTGAGACGAAGCTCCGCCGCAGCGGGAACGCGCTGTATAATGAGCGAATTCTGAAGGCCGCCACGCAGTACAACCTCACGAAGCGCGAGACGGAGATTGTCACCCTCACATGCAGCGGCAAATCGTCGGAGGACATGTGCCGCCAGCTCTTCATCACCCACGCGACGCTCTCAAAGCATCTGTCGAACATCTACGCAAAGACAAAAGTGCGCAACAGGACGCAGCTGTTCGGGCTGTTCTCAAAAAATTATTAGGCTTGCGGACGTGCTGATCTTGTGCTATAATCACCCAAGCGCGATATGACAATATGAAAGGAATGTTAAAAAATGGGTAAAGACATTAAAGGCAGCAAAACAGAGGCCAATCTCGCGGCGGCGTTCTCCGGCGAATCACAGGCGCGCGTGAAATACGGCTATTATGCCTCTCAGGCGAGAAAAGACGGCTATGAGCAAATCGCCGACCTCTTTCAGCTGACGAGCGATAATGAGAAGGAGCACGCGAAGCTGTGGTTCAAGCTCCTGCACGGCGGCGCCGTTCCCGACACGCTCACCAACCTCGGCGACGCGGCCGACGGCGAAAACTATGAGTGGACGGACATGTACGCGGGCTTTGCGAAAACCGCGCGCGAGGAGGGTTTTGAGGAGATCGCCGCAAAGTTTGAGCAGGTCGCGGCGATAGAGAAGGAGCATGAGGAGCGCTATCGCAAGCTGATAACGAACATCAAAGAGGGCATCGTGTTCTCGCGCAACGGCGACACCGTGTGGATCTGCCAGAATTGCGGACACATCATCATCGGTAAGGACGTGCCGGAGCTCTGCCCCGTGTGCTCGCACCCGCAGTCGTATTTCCAAATCCGCGCGACGAATTATTAAAAACAACTCGGAGGAATAAGGGATGAATTCTCCTAAGGAAGTGGCGCAAAATTACATAGCAATCGGCGTGGGAAAGACAAAGCTCTCTGTCGGGCGTATGCTTGCGCTCTCGCTGCTCGCCGGGATGTTCATTGCTCTCGCGGGCGTCGGGTCAACAATCGCGTCGGTCACCGTCGCCTCGCCCTCGCTCGCAAAGCTCATCAGCGCGGCCGTGTTCCCCGTGGGGCTCGCGATGGTGCTCGTCGCGGGAAGTGAGCTTTTCACGGGAAACAGCCTGCTGATAATCCCGGTGTTGGAGCGTCAGGCAAAGGTGACCGGCATGATAAAAAACTGGGTTTTCGTCTACATAGGAAACCTCGTCGGCGGCGTGCTCGTGGCCGCGCTCTCCGTGTACAGCGGCACGTTCGACCTGTTCTCAAACGCGGCCGCGGTGTCCGTAATCAGAACGGCCGTCGCAAAGGTTTCACTCAGCTTCGGGGACGCGCTGCTGCGCGGAATACTCTGTAATTTCCTCGTGTGCATCGCGGTCTGGATTTCGTTCGCGGCAAAGGACGTCGTGGGCAAGATCGCTGGTCTGTATCTGCCGATTATGCTGTTTGTGCTGTCGGGCTACGAACACAGCGTCGCGAACATGTACTACATCTCGGCGGGGCTTTTCGCGGCGAAGAACACCACCTACGCCGCCGCCGCGTCGGACGCGGGCGTGAACCTCTCAAAGCTCAACTGGGGCTCGATGTTCACGAAAAACCTGTTGCCCGTCACGATAGGCAACATCATCGGCGGCCTCGTGCTCGTCGGCGTGCTCTACTGGTTCGTCTACCTTAGCGGGGGCAAGAAGAAAGAACCCGCGAAAAAGAAGAAATAACAGGCAGACCCCGAAGCGGCAGGAAAATCCGCTTCGGGGTTTTGCGTAAAGGGAGGCGTTTATGGACAATTACGTCTGGCTCATCATCTTTTTGCCGCTGTTTCTCGTGCTCTGGGAGGAATACATACGCGGTCAGCGGGAAAAGCAGAAGAAAATCCTGCATTTCATAAAACAAAAACGATTGGGAGGAAGAATCATCATGAGTGAGTCCATCAGTAAATTTATCGGTAAGGATTGCATCATCACCACGATGAACGCCACGATTACAGGCGTGCTCGAATCTGTGGACGGAAACTGGCTGAACATTCGCCGCGCGTCAAAGGGCAGCGAGGCGGAAATCGTCAACGTGGACTATGTTAGCCAAATCCGGGAGTATCCCAGAAACAAAAACGGCAAGAAGAAGCTGATAGCCGGCTGATTATACGACTACACAAAACAGCTGCCGCGCCGATTCGGCGCGGCAGCTGATTTTTACTGTTCCGCCGGAGTTGCCGGCAGGTCTGTCGGCGGCGGCTCGTCCGGCGACGCCCACGGTTCATACGACGGGGGAGGCGACATCCATATCGGCGGCGGCGTGGGCGGAGCCGGCGTCGGGGTCGGCGAGGGCTCCGGCGAGACATAGCGGTACACAAAGGTCACGACGTTCCTTTCGGGGTTCTCATTTAGCGTCAGTGTCTGCGACGCGGGGCCGACAATTTCAAAGTTCTCATACTCCGGCGCGGTGAGCTCGATATCCTTGCCGACGCTCGCCTCCTTTGTCTCGGTAAAGAACAGCGTCCCGGCCTCCGTGCGGTAGTTCACGGTATACTCCACCTCGTTGATTCCCGGCACGGGCGGCTGATACGTGTTCTCGGGCGTGGTGAAGTCCTTTACCTCGAGCTCCTCGTGGATTGCGCCCATCACGCGCTTCCATATCTGCGAGGACGGGTTGCCGCGCCCCGCCATGCGTATCGGCTCAGGCTGGTCATAGCCGCACCACGTCACGCCGACGTAATACGGCGTGAAGCCGCAGAACCAGCGGTCCTTGCTCTCGCCCGCGGTACCGGTTTTGCCGGCAGTCGGCATGGAGCCGAGGTTCGCCTCCGCGCCTGTGCCGAAAACGGCCGCGTCGTGCAGGATATTCGTCATCCAGTACGCCGTGGTCTCGCTTATGGCGACGGTCTGTACGGGCTTGTTCTCGAACACGAGTGTGCCGTTCCTGTCAAAAATCTTCGTGTACGTGATAGCCTCGACGCGCACCCCGTTATTCACGAACATCGTGTACGCCGACGCCATCTCGCGCGGCGTCGCGCCGTAGGTGAGCTGCCCGATTGAGAGCGGCGCGTAGTCGCGGTCGGCCGGGTCGAGCTTGAAACCGAGCTTGTCGGTCATGAATCTGTACGACGCGTCGGGCGTGAGCCAGTCGAGAACCTGCGCCGCGATTGTGTTGCGCGAGCGCACGATTGCCGTCCGGAGATTTATCACTCCGAGCCAGTCCCTGTCGTCGTTTCGCGGCAGCCAGTCGGGCTTGCCCTTGAGCACTACGTCGCCGGAGTCGTCGATTTTTGTGTTCGGCGTGATCAGACCCGCCTCCATTGCGGGCGCGTACACGGAAATCGGCTTGATGGACGAGCCGGGCGGCCGCCGCCCCAAGTCCGACGTCGCGCGGTTGAGCCACAGGTTGCCGGTTTTCTCTCCGACGCCGCCGACAAGCCCCTGAGTGTACCCCGTGTACGGGTCTACAATTATCATCGCAGATTGCAGCTGCTTCTCCGTGCCCGTCGTCTTAGGCAGACCCTCCACGTCGAGGTACACCTCGTCGAGCACCGCCTGTACGGCGGGATTGAGCGTGGAGTAAATGCTGTAGCCGCCGCTGGAGAGGAGCATTCGCGCGGCTGTTTCGGATATCCCGCGCTGCTCCGCGAGGTCGGCCACAACCTCGCTTATGACGGCCTCCTCAAACCACGTGTAAATCTCCTGATCGTACACCGTGTTTACGCCCTGCTTGAACACGAGCCTCTGCGCCTTCGCCCTGTTGTACTCCGCCTCGCTGATATATTCCTGCAAGTACATCTGCTCGAGTATATCCTCCTGGCGCTTTTTGTTGTTCTCGGGGTGTGTGTACGGGTTGTAGACGGACGGGTTGTTCGGTATCGCGATAAGCGACGCGATCTCCGCGACCGTCAGCGCGCCGACGTCCCTGCCGAAATACTTGTCTGCGGCGGCGCCGATGCCGTACGTGCCCTTGCCGAAATAGACGACGTTCAGGTACCACTGCAAAATCTCGTCCTTGTTGTATTTCCGCTCAAACTCCATGGCGGTGAAGATCTCCTGGAATTTGCGCGCGATTGTCGCCTCGTCATTGCCCGTGACGTTTTTAATTAGCTGCTGCGTGATTGTCGAGCCGCCGAAGGTGCCCTGACCCTTCATGAACATCGTCACGAACGCGCCCGCCGTGCGGTACCAGTCCACGCCGTAGTGCTTGTAAAACCGCTTGTCCTCGATCGCCACAAGCGCGTGCTCCACGTCTAACGGAATCTCCTCGTACTCGAGCCATATGCGGTATTCGGTGCTCTGCACTGTGACGAGATCCACGGGCTTTCCGCTCTCGGGGTCGGTATAGTAAATCGTGCTCGACAGGCTCTGCGAGTAGTCGTCAAGCGACAGATCAAGCCCGGCGGACATGTTTGTTTTGACGTATACTGTAAAAATGCACGCGAATATAAGCAGCGTCGTCACGACGATGAGGGCGACGGCCAGCATCGCGCGCACGCACAGCCCGAAAATGCCGGATACGGCGTACATTCCGGTTTTTACGTATTTTTCATACTTTTTAGCCAAAGGCGATCACCTCTCCTGCACTTTGAGAATTATACCACGCATGTCAATAAAAATGTAGGACTAAAAGATTAAAATCGGGAAAAAACGGTGACAATATTGTGAAAACATTTTACGCGAAAGGCGG
>JAISKU010000008.1 GCA_031261245.1 Oscillospiraceae bacterium
TTCAGCGTCTCGGCGTTCTTTTTCAAAAGCTCGTTCGTCATGTTCGACACCTCGCGCTGCGCCTCCATGGCCTGCTGCGCGTGGTGCATACCGAGCGCGAGCACCATCTGCGACTTCCAAAGCGGAATCGTGTTCACAATCGAGGTCTGAATCTTCTCCACCATCAGGCTGTCGTTGTTCTGAATCAGCCGAATCTGCGGCGCCATCTGAATGGAGATCATGCGCGTCAGCTCAAGATCATACAGCTTCTTCTCAAAGCGGTTGATCATGTTCGCGTAGTCGTTCGCCTTCTGCGCGTCCTCGGGCAGGCCGCTCTCCTGCGCCTTTTTTTGCAGCTCCGGTAGCGCGACGTTGCGGCAGTCCTCAAGCTTTTTCTTCCCCGCGAGGATGTACATCGTCAGCTCCTTGAAGTACGTCTGGTTTATGTCGTACATCTTGTCGAGCATCGCCGCGTCCTTGAGCAGCACGACCTGGTGCTTTTCGAGCAGATCGGCGATCTTGTCCACGTTCACCTCGGCCTTGTCGTACTCCGCCTTGATCACCGCGATCTTGTTCTGCACCTTCTTTTTTATCCCGAAGATGCCCTTTTTCTCCTCCTCGCCGTAGTTGAAGCCCTTCAGCTGAACCACGAGGCTCGACAGCATCTCCCCGACGCCGCCCATGTCCTTTGTGCGCACGGAGTTGAGCGTCCCGGAGGAGAAATCCGCGATGTTGCGCTGGCTCGACGCGCCGTAGGTGAGGACGGCGTTCGTGTCCGTTATGTCGATCTTCTCCGCGAAATCCGTGACCTGCTTCTGCTCCGCCTCGGACAGCTGCGACATGTCGAGCTTCACCGCGACCTCGTTGCGCCGCGCCTCAATTTCGCCCGGCGTCTCGGCGACCGCCGCCGCCGCGAGGGCGCCCGCCGCAGGTGCGTCGCTCGGGTTGAGCGTCAGCGTCGGTGTGTATTCGAGATTTGTGTTTTCGGTCATTTTTCTTAACTCCTTTGATTGTTATTTGAAATCGGAACCCGTTAATCCCTCTTTTTTAAGCAGCTGCTCCAGCACCTCGATGTCCGTCTCGATGTCGAGCGCCTGATTGCGGAAAAGCGCGTCGTACTGCTTGCGGTAGCTGTCGAGTATCTCGCCGAGAACCTCCTCAATGCGTCGCATCGTGCCGGATATCGCGCCGGTTTTGCCGAAGCGGTCATACGCGTGCAGGAGCTTTATCGTCGTCGGCAGATAGAAGTCCGCGAACCGCCGCACCTGCCTGTAGTCGCCCGGATCGTCGAGCACGTCCTTGAAAATCTTGTCCGTCACGTCGATAATCTCGCCTATCTGCACCTTTACCGCGTGGTCGGGTATGCTCTCCCGCAGCTTTGCCAGCTCATTCACCGCCGTCTCGCCCTCGGTCAGCAGCGCGTCGATGTCCTTATCGCCCGTATCGACGGGCAGCTTCACGTACTCGACCGTCCCGGGGAACAGCTTTCCCATGACCGCGTACACGGCGCAGCCCAGCGCGAGGAAAATCAGCAGATCGCCGAGCCTGTACAGCGGGAAAATCAGCGCGTACAGCGCCCACGCGACCGCCGCGCCGTAAAACGGAGCCGCCGACTTGTGCTTTATCTCACGCAAAACGCCCACCTGCCTTTTAATCAAACCATATTTTACAACATTTTGACTACAAAGTCAATTAAAGCGGGATTAAAATAAATGTTTTGTACCGTTCGCTTGACATTTTTGCCGCAAAACGTATTATGTAGAATTAAGCAGGTGATATAATTTGAAAAAAACCGCGTTTGGAATAGCCGCTTCGTTTTTTGCCATTGTTTTTGCGGCAAGCTGCGTGGTGTTGCCCGACACTCCGCAAACAAAATACAATCTGCGCTACAGCTATGGCGAGGGGTATCGCGAGTGCGCGGCTACGCTCGACATTGAGACAACCGACGCGCCCGGCGTCTGTGAATTATCGGTACAGCCCGATATTGGGGAGCGAATAATCATCGGTGTGTTTTACTTTGACGACGATAAGATTTGGAAGCTTGGCGACGGCGGCGCTAAAACGCTCCTCTGCTCCGAGCAAGATGAGCGCGAGTACAGTGAGTACAACTCGGAAACAGACACCGGATTTTATGAGCGCATTGTCTGGCGGCGCGGTGCGGGACTTGTCGAATATACTCGCGGCTTTGGCGCGGAGCGCGATTTGGTGGAGTTGAGCGCTGAAACGCAGCTCGATTGGCGGGAGTTCAGCTAACCACGCAAAACGGGGCGGCTCACGCCGCCCCGCATAATCTTCACGCCGCAAGCGCGGACTTTCCGATTCCCGCGCTCTCGAGCATCCGCGTAATCGACACGGCGTAGCCCTTCGACGGGTCGTTTACAAGCACATGCGTCACGGCCCCGATGAGCTTCCCGTCCTGTATTATCGGACTTCCGCTCATGCCCTGCACGATCCCGCCCGTCGCCTCCGTAAGCGCGGGGTCGGTTACGGTGACGAGCATACTGCGCCCGTCGGCCTCGCGCCCCGTGAACACGCGTGAGATCTCCGCCGAGTATTTGCGAACCTCGCTCCCCGCGACGTTTGAGAGGATATACGCCTCGCCCGTGTGGATCTCCGACTCCTCGGCGGCCTCCATGACGGCTCCGCCGCCCATCGCGCCGGGCGACGCGGTGCCGAATATACCGCAGCCCGTGTTGGAGGTTATCGTGCCGAGCTTATCCTCAAAGTCGAACGCGCCGTGCAGCTGTCCCGGCGTCCCGGATTTGCCCTTCGCCACGTCCGTCACGCTTATGCGCGATATCGCGCCCTCGCGCACCGGCATCATCACGCCCGTCTCGCCGTCGTTGACGGAGTGGCCGAGCGCGCCGTAGGCCCCCGTCTCGGGGTCGTAGAACGTGATCGTCCCGATTCCGGAAATCCCGTCGCGCACCCACAGCCCGAGGCTGTACTCGCCGCTTTTTATCTTGTGCGGCGTGATGTCAAACTGCGCGGTCTCGCCGCCCCGCCGCACCTGTACGGACACCGCGCGCCCGTCCTGGCGGCCCATCGCCTTTTTCAGCTCCTCGCCGGAGCTTATCGCGGTCTTGCCGAGCCGCGTGATTATATCCCCAGCCTTGAAGCCCGCGCTCTTCGACGGCGACGGCGTCTCCCCGTCGGAGCACGTGTCGGGTATCCCGACGATCATCACGCCGTCGGAGGCGAGCTTTATCCCGACCGCCCGCCCAACGGGGACGAGGATCTTCGCCTCGGCGACTGCGGGCGATATCCCCAAAAACGTTATAAGCACCGCCGCGAGGGCGGACGCCGCCGCCTTCCTGAAACGCTTCGTGTTGCGCCGTATCTGCGCGGCGGTAATTTTTATTTCTTCCATGCCTTACCTCATTCAGTTTCAAATTCAAGAGCCGCGCAAATTGCGGCAAGCTTAATATATCCCGACGATGAAAATGCTTGCGTGACAAAATATTTCATTATTGGAGAGTTGAATTTTCCCATCTGCGCTCCCGCGCGAACTCGTCGGTTGTCCGATGTATTTTCAAACCCTGTTTGACATATTTTTGTTTCGTACGAAAAAATAATATGTTTGAAAGGGCTGTTGTCTATATGGACGGACTGAGGACTCTGCGCCGCGGAGATACCACGCCGCAGACGGATATACTACAGACCGCGCTCACCCGCGCGGGTTTCCAAACCTCGCCGGACGGCGTGTTCGGAGCCGCGACGCAGGACGCCGTGAGGAGGTTTCAGGCGACGCGCAGACTCACGCAGGACGGCGTCGTCGGGCGCGCCACATGGTCGGCGCTCACGCCGTACCTCACGGGATATATTACGCACAGGATAGCGTCGGGCGACACTGTATACAAGCTCGCGGCGGCGAACGGCGCGACGATCGCGGCGATCGAGACGGCGAATCCCGGCGTCTCGCCGAACAATCTCAAAATCGGCGAAAGCCTCACGATACCGTTATGGTTTGACGTTGTGCCGGTGAATATTCGCTGGAGCGGCGCGCTCCTGTCGCTCGTTGCGGACGGCCTCGCAAAACGCTACCCGTTCGTGAAATTCGAGTCTATCGGCAAGAGCGTCATGGGGCGCGACATCCTCCTCGCGGCGATGGGCGGCGGCGCGAACGAGGTGTTCTACAACGCCTCGCACCACGCGAACGAGTGGATAACGACGCCGCTGCTGATGAAATTTCTTGAAAATTACGCGTCGGCCTACGCGACCGGCGGACAGATATACGGCATGGACGCCGCCTCGCTCTACTCGCGCTCAAGGCTCTCCCTCGTCCCGCTCGTGAACCCCGACGGTGTGGATCTCGTCACGGGCGAGGTGAGCTCCGGTGAATTTTACCAAAACGCAAAGACAATCGCCGCCGCGTTCCCGTCCATACCGTTCCCGTCCGGCTGGAAGGCGAATATCGCGGGCGTTGACCTCAATCTGCAATATCCCGCCGGGTGGGACACGGCGCGCGAAATCAAGTACGCGCAGGGCTGGACGCGACCCGCGCCGCGCGACTACGTGGGCGCAAAGCCGCTCGAGGCGCCGGAAACGCGCGCCGTCTACAACTTCACGCTCACACGCAGCTTCGCGCTCACGCTGTCCTATCACACGCAGGGGGAGGTGATTTTCTGGAAATACGGCGAGACTGACCCGCCACGCGCGGAGGAGATCGGACGCGAATTCGCGCGCGTGAGCGGCTATGCGCTCGAGCTCACCCCGCCGGAATCCGCGAACGCGGGCTACAAGGACTGGTTCATCGACGTGTTCGGGCGGCCTGGCTACACGGTGGAGGCGGGGCGCGGAACTGCGCCGCTCCCGGTATCGCAGTTTGAAGAAATATATCGCAAAAATCTCGGTATTCTGACACTCGGGATGATAATTTCCATATGAGAAATGTGCCGAATCACAGCTATTTCCAAGCTACTGTGCGCGACATTTCCCGACAAAATGGAAATAGTTGGTACAAAAAAGGAAAAATTTGTGGTAATTTCCTATTGCACTTTCCGTCGCGATGTGTTACATTATTGCCGACGACGCTGATTAGCGCTGATTAGCGTGAAATACCATGCATTACAACATATCGGAGGGAAACAAATGGAAAACAAGATTAAAATCGTTTTGGCAGACTCCGGGGATGAATACAGGACGCTGCTCGCGGACATGCTGCGGGCGGAGGGGGATTTCCTCGTCTCGTGTATCACCGGCGACGGGGGAACCGCCCTGTCAAACATCATGTGTGAGAAGCCCGACGTGCTGATAACCGACATAATCCTCTCGGGGATTGACGGCTTGGCGCTCATCAAAAAGGTGTCGGAGCTTCCCGAGACTGAGCGTCCCGCCGTGATAGTGGTGTCCGGATTTGCCAGCGAGCATACGCTCGCGGAGGCGGCGTCGCTCGGCGCGATGTATTTCATGCAAAAGCCGTGCGACATTCCGTCGCTGTTCTCCCGCATCAGACAGGTGGCGGGAAAGACGCACCTGTCGCCGGAGGCGAGGGAGCTGCACCCTATGAAACAGCAGGATCGGGCGATTGACGCGGTTGTAACGGACGTGATACACGAGATCGGCGTGCCGGCGCACATCAAGGGCTATCAATATGTGCGCGAGGCGATCATACTCGCGATCAACGACATGGAGATAATAAACGCGGTCACAAAGGTGCTGTATCCCACCGTCGCGAAGAAATTCCAGACGACGCCGAGCCGTGTGGAGCGCGCGATACGCCACGCGATTGAGGTCGCGTGGGACAGGGGCGACCTTGAGACGCTGCAAAAATTCTTCGGCTACACCGTGTCGAATATCAAGGGCAAGCCGACAAACAGCGAGTTTATCGCGATGATTGCCGACAGACTGAATCTCCAGCTCAAGCAGCAGCAGAGAGCGTAAAGCGTGTCTGAAGCGATGAGGCGCGTCCAAAAAAACGGGCGCGCCTATTATTTACGACTGAAAAATTAATTTCGCGCTTGACCTCGGGGGCAGTTGGGTATACAATAAAAGTTGGGTAAATATAAAGCTTCGGTAAGGGGTGGCGGATATATGAGATTGGCTTCGGGCGCACGCTTTGCGCGGCATTTTTTTGCCGTGCTGCTCGTCCTGGCGCTCCTTGCGAGCCCCGCCGCGTTTGTGTCCGTCGCGCTCCAAACGCCCGAGGAGCAGGTCGTGCTGCGCCACTACTTCCACAACGAAGACGAAATCTACGGCAACCCGCTGCAAACCGAATATTTCCCGGTGTCGGCGGAATACTCTACGCAGATGCCGCAGGTCGCACAAATTATCGGCGCGAACTTAACCGGCTTTACGGTGTACACGCTGATAGACGAGGAGGAGCCCGACACGGTGGAAAACCGCGCGTTATTGAGCTCACATCTCTTCTATACCGAGGAAAATGATGTCGAATATGTTATCGAGATAACGGATAACGACCCGCCACCGGAGGACGCGACGATTTACATAAGCCTCTACTATACACATATTTTGTACAGCGAGTACAACGACGACAACGTCGAGGTGGACTTCGGTGAAGACGGCGACTATGAGGGCTATAAATTCGAGGGGCTCGGCGCGCTCAACAGGCTGCTCTCCGACGCGGACTGGGACGTCATCAAAAACGGCGGCTCCGTGGGCTTCGGCGTAAGCCTGGGTGAGGTCGCCGACAACGCGGACGACGGGAACCTCCGCAACATCCTGAAAGCCTACGAGATTCCTATCGCGTTCTTTGAAATCAACATCACCAAAACCGTCACCGCGTCCGGCGATGAGCCAAACTACTCGCCCGTGACCGAGCTCGTCGCGCCGATTGTCCTGCGCGTCCCGCTCGGCGACGCGCAGGAATTTGAGCTTGCGGTCGTCGCGCTGCACGACGGCGAGCTGTCCTACATAACGACCGAGCCGAACGAGTTCGGCGAGTACATCGAGGTAATCGGCGAATACCTCGAGATACACCTCGCGCGCTTCTCCTCGTTCGGCGTGGTGAAAAAGGACACCGACGTCAAAATCATAACCGCGGCGGCGGGCGATAACGGCCGCATCTCCCTGTCAGGCAGCGTACCGGTAAAAACCGACGAGGTGCGCCTGTTCAAAATAACCCCTAACCCCGGTTACATGGTCGGAAGCGTAACCGTTGACGGCGCAAATGTCGGCGCCGTCTCGGAGTACAGGCTTACGGGCGACGGCGAAAACCACACCTTTTTGGTGACGTTCGTCAAAATCCCGACGCCTGTGTACTACCCGCCGGCGATTGCGCCGTCGGAGCCCGCCCCGCCCCCCGTACTGCCGGAGGAGCCTGCGGAATCCGCGCCGCAAGAGCCGATTGACGAGCCGCCGCCCGTGCTCACGGAGCCGGAGGAGGTGACGCCGCCGCCTGACGTGACGCCGCCTGACGTGACGCCGCCGGGCGTGGGCTACGTGACGGAGATACCCGATTACGATTCGGACGGGCAGCCCACGCCGCGCGTTCCCATGGATGAGGAGCCTTCGGAGGGCGCTCCGCCTCCGGACGAGCCGAAACCGCCGCCCGCGCAGGAGCCGGAACAGACGCCCGCCGCGACTCCGCCGGCCGCGGCCGCGCCAGACGACGGACGGCCGCGCGCCCCGATACTCGCTATACCGGACAGCGGCGGAGGAAATACCCCGACCGGAGGCGACGGCCCCGCCGACGGCTGGTCGGTGGTGAACCTGCTGCTCGCCGTGCTCGGACTTTTCGTGCCGTTTGCGGAGCTTCTCGCCGCGCCTAAGGGCGGCCGCAAAGGCCTCGCGCCCAAGGGAACGCAGATACTCATGGTTCTCGTGTTCACCTCGGCCATCGCCTCATGCCTCATCTTCACGCTTCTGGAGGATCTCGGCGCGCGCCGCCTCGCCGTGAACGGGCGCACGCCGCTGTTCGTCCTGCTCTTCATAATTCCGGCGGGATTGTTCGCAGTACACGTCATAAAGGCGCTCAAACGCGCAAAAAGCGCGGCGCGGCAGGGAGAGACGGATACATAACAGACAAAATCTGCGGTCGGTAATGCTGACCGCAGATTTTTTGTATTGAAATCCGCGCCGCGAAGTGATATCATCTTTACAAATATAATTTGGAGGGACACACATGGCAGAAGAAGAAAAGAAATTCAATTTTTTCCAGATCGACTCCATGGATAACGCGGCGCCAAAACCGGGCAGGCGCTGGTCGTGGGAGACGCCGCCCGAGCCGATACCGGAGAGCGAGATCGCGGAGACGCTTGAGACCGACGTCGTAATCATCGGCGGCGGCATGGCGGGCCTCGCGACGGCGGCGCGCTGCACGGAGCTCGGGCTTCGCGCGACGCTCATCGAAAAGACAAAGGGGCTCGTCTCGCACGGCGCGCACATCGCCACCGTCGGGTCGAAGATTCAGCGCGACGCGGGCGTGTTCATGGACAAGCAGCAATTCGCGCGCGACTGGCTCCACATCTGCGGCAGCCGCGTAAACGAGGATCTGCTGTGGCTGTACATCAACCGCAGCGAGGAGGCGTTTGACTGGCTGCTGGAGCTCGGCGGCGACGACATCATTCCGACGCTCTTCGGCGGCAACTACCGCGGCCCCGACTTCACGGAGTACGCGGGCACGCACTTCATCATGAAAAAACCCGAGAGCACGAAGTACAAATACGGCGGCGGTCTGCTCATCTGCGAGATATTTGAGAAAGAGGCGGCCGACAGGGGCGCGGTGCTCCTGCGCAACACGAATGCGGAGCGGCTGGAGAAAATCGACGGGCGCGTCGTCTCGGCAATCGCAAAGTGCGAGGACGGAAAGCTGCGCCGCTACAAGGCAAAGCGCGGCGTGGTGCTCGCCACGGGCGATATCGGCGGCGACGCCGAGATGCTCGAGGCGTTCTGCCCCCTCGGACTGCGGCCGAAGCGCAACGGCTCCTTCCCCAAGGGCAGCAACATGGGCGAGGGGCACAAGCTCGGCTACTGGGCGGGCGGCGCGTTTGAACAGGCGCCGTGGGCGCTCTCGCTGCACCTCATCGCCTACGCGATGTACACGTTCTTCTTCCTGCACGTCAACCGTCAGGGCAAACGCTTCATGAACGAGGACACGTGGGTTCAGGCAAAGGCCATCCGTTGCCTCATGCAAAAGGACGGCGACTGGGCGTTCTCCGTGTTCGACTCCAAGTGGTATGAGGAGCTCTCGGAGCTCGCGATACACAGCGGCGGCCAGTTCGTCGATTCCCTCGGCGCGATGTACGGCCAGCCGTGGGATAACCCGTACAACAACTCGCGCGAGGCGATTGAGAACTACGTAAAGAACGGCCTGTGCTTCCGCGCCGACACGATTGAGGAGCTTGCCGCGCAGATGGACGTTCCCGTCGAAAACCTCGTCAAAACCGTCGCGCGCTACAATGAGCTGCACAAAAAAGGCAACGACGACGACTACGGCAAGCGCTCCATACTGCTCACGAGCATCGACAAGCCGCCGTACTACGGACTCAAATGGGGCCCCGCGCTGCTGACTGTGTTCGGCGGACTGCTGACCGACACGAAAATGCGCGTTTTGGACGAGGAGCAGGAGCCCGTTCCCGGTCTGCTCGCTGTCGGCAACGTCGCGGGCGGCCTGTACGGCGTGGATTACCCGCTGCTGCTCAACGGCAACAGCCACGGCAGGGCGATAACGTGGGCGCGCTCGGCCGCGGAGACGCTCGTCGCGGACGAGGCGTAGCATAGAATATTTTAAGGAGGATTGAGTATGTATACCTTCAAACCGGCGACAGACCGTATCCTGAAAATGCGGGAGATAATCCGCGACAGAGTGGTGCGCTGCGACGCGGAGCGCGCCGTTATCCTCACGCAGGCGTACAAAAAGTACGAAAACGTCGCGCCGATAATCAAAAAACCGCTCGCGCTCTACGATATCTGCGCAAAGGGCACAATCTTCATCGAGGACTTTGAGCTGATCGTCGGCGGCAAGGGCCCGAACTATTTCTCAAGCCCCGGCTACCCGGAGTGGGGCGTGTCCGACTGGATACTTGAGCCGCTGTCAAAGGGCGAGTGGGAGCTGCGCGACGACGGGCTGTACCACAACCCCGACACCGACCCCGTGAGGCAGTCGATCTCGCCCGAGGACTACGCCGCGCTCGCGGAGCTTCAGCCGTACTGGGACGACGGGCACAAGATCGGCGCGGGCGCCGACGCGTGGAAGCCCGACGGCTTTGAGGAGCTCGCGCGGCTGAACGTATCGAGCTACGTCGAGGGCGGCATGGGTCTTATCTCCCTGCCGGCAGGACACCTCATCGCGGGCTACAAGAAAATCATCAACAGCGGCTACGGCGCGATCCGCGCTCAGGCGCAGCAGTGGATTGACGACCACTACGGCGACCTAATGGGCGAGGACATCGACAAGTACATGTTCTACAAGTCCGCCGTAATCGCCTGTGACGGCGCGATTGTCCTCGCGAAGCGCTACGCGGCGCTCGCAAAGGAAAAGGCCGCCGCAGAAAAGGATCCGGCGCGCAAGACGGAGCTCACGTGGATGGCGGAGAGCATGGAGTGGATCTCCGAGAAGCCCGCCCGCACGTTCTGGGAGGCGCTTCAGCTCACGATGTTCTATCAGGTGTTCCTGCATCTCGACCTCAACATGCCGTCGCCCGCGCTCGGCCGCATCGACCAGTACACGTGGCCGTTCCTCAAGCGCGACCTCGACGAGGGCAGGATAACGATGGACGCGGCGCAGGAGATGATCGACGCGTTCTTCCTGAAAGCCAACTGCTACTACGGCGCGGGCCCGGCGAAGCTCGTCGATACGACCGGCGTCGGCAACACGTACCAGCACACCACGATCGGCGGCGTCGATCCCGACACCGGCGAGGACGCGACGAATCCCGTGACGTTCATGGTCTTGGAGACAGTCGGCCGCCTCAAGCTGCACGACCCGACTATCTCCCTGCGCATAAACAAAAACACGCCCGACGAGCTGTGGGGCTGCGCGCTTGAGACGAGCAAGCTCGTCGGCGGCCTGCCGCTCTTCCAGAACGACGAGGTCATAATCCCGAGCCTCATGGAGGAGCTGAATTTCGAGCTGCGCGACGCGCGCGACTTCGGAATCATCGGCTGCCAGGAGATTGTCGGCTGCGGCAACGACTTCCCGGCGCCGAACGGTCTGTTCCCGCCCCACGCCTCCGTGCTGTGGGCGAGCATATTCAACATGGCCATCAACAACGGCATAAACCCGTTCAACGGAGAGCAGTCGCGGCTCAAAACCGGCTATCTGTACGAGATGAACTCCATTGAGGAGGTTCGCGCCGCCGTGAAAAGCATGGGCAGCCACATCATGAAGCTGTTCCTGTCAATCAACAACTACGCCGACTACATGTCGAAAACCGTGATTCAGGAGGCGTCGCTCTCCATCTCCATGGACGGCTGCATGGAAAAGGGCATGGACGCCGCCGTCGGCGGCTGCAAGTACAACTCGTGGGGCGGCACGGCCACCGGCCTCGCCACGCTCGCGGACTCCCTCGCGACGATCAAGTACATGTGCTTCGACAAGAAAAAATGCACGACGCGCGAGCTCCACGCCGTCGTTCTGGCCAACTGGGAGGGGTATGAGCCTCTCCGCCAACAGATACTCAACGAGGTGCCGCACTACGGAAACGCCGACCCGTACGCCGACGAGGAGCTCAAGTGGTGCGCCGACATGTACTACGAGATTTGCCAGTCCTGCACGAACACGCGCGGCGGCAAGTACAAGGCCGGCTTGTACGGCGCGTCCGACCACGTGAAGCAGGGCTACAACACGTGGGCGACGCCCGACGGGCGGCTCACGGGCACCCCGATCGCCGACGCGATGAGCCCGTCGCAGAGCCGCGACACGAACGGCCCGACGGCGGTGTTCGCGTCCTCCTGCTGCTTTGACCACCACCACTACCTCGGCGGCATCGCGCTCAACCTGCGCATGCACCCGACCGTGCTCTCGCGCGACGACGGCATAGAGAAGCTGCGCGACATGACAAAGGCCTACTTTGAGAACGGCGGCATGGAGGTTCAGTACAACGTCGTGGACACGGACACGCTGCGCAAGGCGCAAAAGGAGCCGACGGAGTACCGCGACCTCGTCGTGCGCATCGCGGGCTACTCCGCGTACTTCGTGGAGCTCGGTCACGACCTGCAAAACGACATAATCGCGCGCAACGAAAACAGGATATAGCCGCGCAAATCACAAATAAAAGGAGATATTCACTATGTCATGGACTTTAAGCCCGGTATCCGACAGGGTTGCGGCGCTTCGCGAGATGTACCGCGACGTGCAGCCCGAGATATGTATCGCGAGGTACAAAATCGTCACGGATTTCTACACCTCTCACCCCGAGCTCACGGGAATCCTGCGCCGCGCGCGGGTTTTCGAGGAGATCTGTAACAAAATCCCGATCCGCATCGGCGACGCCGAGGTCATCGTCGGCAACCAGTCGGCGAAATTCCGCGCCGCCGCGCTGTACCCCGAAAACAGCGTGGACTTCCTCAAAAAGGAGATCGGCGACGGCACAATCCGCACGCGCGACATCGACCCGTACATCATCTCCGAGGCGGACGCAAAGTACGTCATGGACACGATCGGCTACTGGGAGGGCGAGAACAACAACGCGAAAGCGCAGGCGTACATAATCGACCAGTACCACCCGCACGACTTCAACGGCGTCACAATGCTCGGCAAGATGACCGTGTGCGACACTCCCGTCGGGCACTTCGTCACGGACTACGACAAGGCGATCCGCACGGGCTTCGCCGCGATAAAGGCCGAGGCCGACCAGAAGATGAACGAGCTCGTGGACGCCGGTATGCCCGGCGACACGATTGAGAAGTACAACTTCTACAGAGCCGTGTCCATCGTCTCCGGCGCTATGATCCACCTCACAAAGCGCTACGCCGCGCTCGCCGCCGAAAAGGCCGCCGCCGAGACGAATCCCGCGCGCCGCGCGGAGCTGCTGAAGATGGCGGAGGTGCTCGATTGGACGATGGAGAAGCCCGCGCGCAGCTTCCATGAGGCGCTTCAGGCGCTGTACATGTACCAGACGTGCCTGTGCCTCGACGCGAACATGCACGGCATCACGTTCGGCCGCGTTGACCAGTACCTCGGCGACTTCCTCGCGCGCGACCTCGCCGACGGCACGATAACGCAGGAGTACGCGCAGGAGATTTTCGACCTGTTCTACCTGAAGGTCGCGGAGATGAACAAGCCGTGGAGCTACGGCGCGACGCAGTCGAACCCCGGGTACACCTCCGGCCAGATGATGTCGCTCGGCGGCGTAGACAAGGACGGCAACGACGCGTCGAACGGCGTCACGTACATGATGCTCCAGTGCATGTCCCGCCTCGTGCTGCACGACCCCCCGCACTCGCTTAGAATCCACAAAAACACCCCGCCCTCACTCTGGGAGGCCGCGATTGAGACGACAAAAATCTGCGGTGGCGTGCCGACGTTTGAGAACGACGACGTGATAATCCCCGCGATGATGAAGCGCGGCCACACGCTCGAGTCCGCGCGCAACTACTCGCCCATCGGCTGCGTGGAGCCCGGCGGCAACGGCAACGAGTGGCCGGCGTGCGGCGGCACGGGCTCCGTGTCGTACTTGAACATCGTGAACGCCGTGTGGCTCGGCATAAACAACGGCGCCCTCCCCGTGCCGCTCGTGTTCGGCGCGCCGAAACCGGGGGAGAGCGCCACAGACCGCCCGCTCACCGACCGCGCCGGCAAGCCGATAGAGAGCTTCCGGCCGCAGCAGCAAGTCGGCCTCTCCACGGGCTATCTGTACGAGATGGAGACGTTTGAGCAGGTGCTCGAGGCGTACAAGCAGCAACTCACGTACTTCGTGCGCTGGCACGCGATGTGCATAAACGCGTGCGAGTACGTCATGCGCGACACGCTGCCGCTGCCCGTCGTCTCCGCGACGATGAGGGGCTGCATGGAGTCCGGCAAGGACGTCATGTACGGCGGCGCGGAGTACAACTCCTGCGGCATGGCCGGCGTCGGAATCGGCAACGTCGCCGACTGCCTGTTCATGATAAAGCACCTGTGCTTCGACACGAAATACTGCACGACGCGTGAGCTCTACGACGCGCTCATGGCAAACTGGAAGGGCCACGAGGACTTGCAGAACTACATCAAGGGCTCCTGCCCGCACTACGGCAACGGTGACATCGAGGTTGACAGGTGGGCGGACTGGGCCGGACAGGTGTTCGCGGACGCCGTGACCTCGTGCTCGAACCCGCGCGGCTGCCAATACGCCGCCGGGCTGTACCCCGTCACGACGAACGTCATGTTCGGCTACATGACGGGCGCGACGCCGGACGGCAGAAACGCCGGCCAACCCCTCGCCGACGGCATCTCGCCCGTACAGCAGATGGATTTGAACGGCCCGACGGCGGTGCTGTCCTCCGTGTCGAAGATAAAGCAGGTCAACTACTCAAACGGCACGCTGCTGAACATGAAATTCTCCCCGTCGTGCGTCAACGGCGCGGACGGCGTGACGAAGCTCTCGCAACTAATTCAGGCGTATTTCGACCTCGGCGGCATGGAGCTGCAAATAAACGTCATCGCGGCGGAAACGCTCAAGGACGCGCAGGCGAACCCCGAGAAGTACAAGAACCTCGTCGTGCGCGTCGCGGGCTTCTCCGCGTACTTTGTGGAGCTGCACATCACGGGGCAGAACGACCTCATCTCCCGCACCGAGCTCAGTGTGTAACAAGAAAACAGGACAAAAACGGGAGGCCGCTGTTGCGGCCTCCCGTTTTTTACAAATCCAATCGCATAATCACGGCGTCCTCGACCGGCTCGTCGTAGTAGCGCTTCCGCAGCCCGACGCGCGCAAACCCGTGCTTTTCGTACAGCGCGAGCGCCGCCGCGTTTGACGCGCGCACCTCGAGGAAAATCTTCTTCACACGCTCCTTTTTCGCCCGCTTCCGCACGTTATCCCAGAGCTCTGACGCCACGCCGCGCCGCCGCGCGCCCCCGCGCACCGCCATGCGGTACATCTCCGCCTCATAGCCCTCAAGCCTGAACAGCAGCGCGAAGCCGAGAAGCCCCGTGTCGTCCTGCGCCACGACGAAATAAACCTTGTCGCTGTAGACCTCGTGCAGCAGCTGCCCCTCCGTCCACGACGGCGTGAAGCACTCGCGCTCAATCTCGTAAAGCGCCTCGATGTCCTCCTCCGTCGCCTTTCGTATTATCACTTGCAGTCACCCCAGCTCCGACCGACGCTCGCCTCGACGGTCAGCGGCACGGACAGCTCCGCCGCGCGCTCCATCTCGGACTTCAGCAGCTGCGCGACGCGCGCCGCGTCGGCCTCCGGCGCCTCCGCAATCAGCTCGTCATGCACCTGCAAAATCAGCTTTGAGTCTGCGGCCTCCGCGCTAAGGCGGCGCGACACCGCCACCATCGCGATTTTGATGATGTCCGCCGCCGTGCCCTGAATCGGGGTGTTCAGCGCGACGCGCTCCCCGAACGCGCGGACGTTGTGGTCGCGGGATTTCAGCTCCGGGATGTTGCGCCGCCGCCCGAAGAGCGTCGAGACGTAGCCGTCGCGCTTTGCGCGCTCCACGATGTCCGTCATGTACGCGCGCACGCCGGAAAAGCGCTCAAAATAGCTGTCCATGTACTCCTTCGCCTCGCCGACGGACACGCCGATGTCCTGCGAGAGCGAGAACGGCGAGATGCCGTACACAATCCCGAAGTTCACGGCCTTGGCGCGCCCGCGCAGCTCATGCGTGACCTCGGAGAGCGGCACGCCGAACACCTTGGCGGCGGTGACGGCGTGGATATCCTCGCCGTTTTTGAACGCCTCGACCATCGCCGCGTCGCCCGCGATGTGCGCGAGCAGCCGCAGCTCAATCTGCGAGTAGTCCGCGTCCACGAGCAGACTTCCCTCCGGCGCGACGAACATTTTCCGCAACTCCGCGCCCAGCTCGCGCCTTATCGGAATGTTCTGCAAATTCGGCTCCGTCGAGGACAGGCGACCCGTCGCCGTGACCGTCATCTGAAAGCTCGTGTGAATCCGCCCGTCCGGCGCGATGACCTTGAGAAGCCCGTCGGCGTAGGTAGCCTTGAGCTTTGTAAGCTCGCGGTAGTTCTTTATCTCCGCTATGACGGGGTGTTCGAGCTTGTCTAAGACGTCCGCCGCCGTCGAGTACCCGGTTTTCGTCTTTTTTGGGGAGGGGAGACCAAGCTTCGCGGGGTCAAACAGCACCTCGCCGAGCTGTTTCGGCGACGCGATGTTGAACACCTCGCCCGACAGCTCATACACGCGCCCCTCGGCGCGGTCAATGCGCTCCGTCAGCATCTCGCCGTAGGTGTAAAGCGCGTCGCGATCGACGAGCACGCCCGCGCGCTCCATGTCGGCGAGCGTGCGGCACAGCGGCATCTCCACGTCGTAAAACAGCCGCTCCGTCCCGTCCTCCTCGAGCTTTTCGGACAGCACGGTGTAAAGCTGCGCCAGCGCGAAGCGCCGCGCGTCCTCGCCGTCGCCGAGCCCGAGGCCGAGATAGCGCCGAGAGAGCGTCTCGAGGTCATAGCTCTTGTCCGTGGGCGAGACGAGATACGCCGCGAGCGACACGTCGAACGTGTAGTCTGTCGCGTCGCCCTCGCGAATCAAATCCTTGATATTGCTGCCGATTTTCGACGTGTCGATGCCCGCCGGTATGTCGAGGGAGTCGAACGACAACTGCTCCGGCTCCGCGGCGGAGAGGTTCATCTTTTCAATCAGCTTGTTGAAGCCGAGGCGCGAAAAAAGCTCGTAAAGCCTGTCGTTGTCGGGCTCGCCCAGCGCGCAATCATCAAGCGAAAACTCGACGGGCGCGTCCGTGCGTATCGTCGCGAGCGTTTTCGACAGCTCGGCGCTCTCGCGCCCGTCGCGCAGCTTGCTCCGCACCGCGTCCTTGATGTCGAGCGCGTCGAGGTCGGCG
>JAISKU010000010.1 GCA_031261245.1 Oscillospiraceae bacterium
TCGATGACGGTGTGGAACTCAAAATCGACCTTAGGGGCGGTGGAGCCGCTCTCGGCGCGCAGCCAGTAGCGGATATCGTCCTCTTTTTCGACAATCGCGCTCACAAGCGCCTCAAAATAGCCGCGCACTTCCTCGGGAGACGTGTTTGCCCACGCCTCCTGCGCTTTTTTCGCGGCGATGTACGCGTCGTCCACGTCCTTTTCCGCGGCGGAGCGGTATGTATACAAAAGCTCGCCGCTGTACGGGTTGAAATTGGACAAAATCCTCTCTCCGCTCCCCGTCCGCCATTCCCCGCCGATATACTGCTTTGTGTACGCGTCCATAATATTTCCCTCCCTGTCTAAATTTTTGCCATATATGCTGAGGCCGATTTCATCATCAGCCGCTTGTTACCGGAGGTCTCAAAGCTCACCTCAAGCAGCGCGTCGCCGCCCGTAGGCGTGACGGACAGTACCTTTCCGCGCCCGAAAGCCTTGTGCTGCACCGTATCGCCCGCCGCGAACGCCGCGATAACGGGCGTTGTCGGAGGCGGCGCTATCTTCGGCTTGGGTCGCCCCGACGGGC
The DNA here is from genome assembly GCA_031261245.1 of Oscillospiraceae bacterium. Lineage (GTDB taxonomy): Bacteria > Bacillota > Clostridia > Oscillospirales > Oscillospiraceae > JAIRRO01. The sequence goes on from JAISKU010000010.1 coordinate 565, forward strand.
GCGGCGCGAACGTCGGGTGCTCCCGCGCGAAGCCGAACGTCTCGCCCGGCGAATCGAACAGATACTCGCTGACAGCCGCCGCCGGGCGGTCGAGGTGCGATTCCGCAATCTCCTCGACGAAGCGCGAGAGCTTGTTGCGCGCTGTCTTTCCGAACAGCATCCTCTGCCGCGCGCACACGAAGAACAGCCGCCGCTTCGCGCGCGTCATCGCCACGTAGCACAGCCGCCGCTCCTCCTCCATCTCCTCCGGCTCACCTATAGAGCGTATTCCCGGGAAAATCCCGTCCTCCGCACCGACGACGAAAACGGTGTCGAATTCGAGCCCTTTCGCGGAGTGCATCGTCATTATCGCCACGCAGTCCTCGCTGTCGTTCATCTTCTCGAGATCGGTGTACAGCGCCGTCTCCCCGAGGAAATCCGCGAGCTCCCCGGCCTCGTTATCGCGCAGGAAATTCACTATGTTCGTCTTTAGCTCGCGTATGTTCTCGATTCGCGTGATATTCTCGTCCGTGCGCTTCTTCTCGAGCTCGCGCACGATCCCCGACGTCTCTATCAGCAGGTCATAAAACTCATCGAGAGGCATCGCCGCGCCCATCTCCCGCAGGTATTCGAGCATATCGACGAACGCGTTCAGCCGCACCGCGGCCTTTTGCAGCTCCGGAAACCGCTTGTTGTTTTTCACCGCCTCGTACAGGCTTATCCCGTAGTCGAGCGAGATTTTCTGCGCCGCCTCAATCGTCGTCGCGCCTATCCCGCGCGGCGGATTGTTGATAATCCGCAGCAGGTGCACCTCGTCCGTGGGGTTGTTCACGGCGCACAGGTACGCCATCATGTCCTTCACCTCGGCGCGGTCGAAGAATCCCGTGCCGCCGTACACGCGGTACGGTATGTTGTTGCGCTTGAATTCGTACTCAAAGTTGTTCGACTGCGCGTTCATGCGGTACAGCACCGCATGATCCGCCCACGTCTTACCCTGCGCCACGTTGTCTATCACCGTCTCGGCGACGAACCTCGCCTCACCGCGCTCGTCGTCCGCGAGGTGCAGCTTCGGCAGATCGCCCTCGTCGCGGTCTGTCCAGAGCTTTTTGCCGTGGCGCGTCTTGTTGCGCGAGATCACGTCGTTCGCCGCGTCGAGTATGTGCGTCGTGGAGCGGTAGTTGCGCTCGAGGCGAATCACCGTCGCCCCGTCGTAGCTGCCCTCAAAGCCGAGAATGTTCTCTATCGTCGCCCCGCGAAACTTGTATATGCTCTGGTCGTCGTCGCCGACGACGCAGATGTTCGCGCGCTCCCCCGCGAGCAGGCTCGCGAGCCTGTACTGCAAATTATTCGTGTCCTGATACTCGTCCACGAGCACGTATTTGAAGCGCCGCTGGTAGTATTCGCGCGTCTCCTGCGACTCCGTCAGCAGCTTCACGGCGAGCATTATGAGGTCGTCGAAATCGAGCGCGTTTGATGCGCGCAGACGCTTCTGGTACTCGAGGTACAGCTCGCCTATTGTGCGGCGGTATACGTCGCGCTTCTTCTCGGCCGCCTCGATGAACTCCTCCGGCGAGATCATCGCGTCCTTCGCGCGCGAGATCGCGCCCGTCGCGGAGCGCGGCGGAATCTCCTTGTCGTCCACGCCCGCCTCTTTCATTATGCGCTTCATCAGCGAGAGCGTGTCCGTCGTGTCGTATATCGCAAAGGAGCTGTCGTAGCCGAGCTTGTCGATGTCGCGCCGCAGAATCCGCGCGCACGCGGAGTGAAACGTCATCGCCCAGATATCGCGCGCCGACTCGCCGAGCATGTCCGAAAGCCGCGTTTTCATCTCCCCCGCCGCCTTGTTCGTAAAGGTTATCGCGATTATGCGCCACGGCTCGCACGGCTCGACCGCCGTGAGGCGGCGCAGACCCGCGCGCTTTTCCGGCGTCGGAGCTTTTATGTAGTCCTCGAGCGCCGCGAGGTCGCTCTCCTCCGCCCAATCCGGCGCCCCGTCGCTGTCGGAGCCGCGCCCGTAGGCGAGCAGATTCGCGATCCTATTTATGAGTACGGTCGTCTTGCCGCTGCCCGCGCCCGCGAGTATGAGCAGCGGCCCCTCGGTTTTGAGCACGGCCTCGCGCTGCTCGGCGTTCAGGTGCGCAAAATCGAGCGCGATTGCGCTCCGCCTCGCCTCGGCAAAGCTCTTTTCAAATTCATTTCTCGTCATCTGTTCCTCCGCACGGTGAATATGAGAATTATATCACGCCATGAATTTGGGTACAAGCAAAAAATTGGCTGTCTGGGAGCTTTTACGCTCCCGACAGCCCAGCAAATTAAGAGGATAAAAATGAAAAAGGAAAAAGAAGAATTTCAACCCTGTGAACATAATAATAAACGGTAGATATTAACTAATCTACCGCAAAAATATTACAGGAGTATTAAATTAAAGATTTTTTTATCGAAATTAATCAAACGCGAAACCCATATACCCGTCCGTCATCTCCGCGTTCGACATGCCGAACCGCCCGCCGCGCGGCATAACGCCGTCCGCCGCAAGGTATTCCTTGAAAACCGCGCCGCCTCCCGACGCGTCAACGGCGAGGCAGTCGTCACCGTCTACGAAAAATCCTCCGCCCTCGCCGAAGAGCGTTTCCGCGTAGGACAGCGCGCGCTCATCAAACGCGACGTGCGGGATATCCCGCAGCAGCGCCTCGCGCCGCGCCATGTACTCCCCCGCCGTGACCTTTCGCGACGCTTTAAGCGCCGCCTCGGCACGCTCTGGCGCAAAATCAAAGCCGCAAAAACTCGTCCGCAGACCGGCCTTTTCGTAGAACTCAAAAAGCTCCTCCGTCGCGGGGCGCAGCGCCACCACGTCAAAGCCCTGTCCCTTCGCCGTCTCGAGCAGCGCCCGCGTGACCGCGAGTCCAGCGCCGCGCCCGCGAAAGTCCGGCCGCGTCGCCACGGCGTATATCATCGCGCACGGCAGCTCGCGCTCGCCCGGAACCCTCAGCGCGCCGACAGGCATGAGGAAGCCCATCGCGGCAAGCTCCGCGTCGATATTCGCGACGGCGCACAGCTCCGGCGCGAAGTACGCGTCAAAATACGCGTCAATATCCTCCGGCGCGTCGTCGAACACGCTCCCCCACAGCGCTTTGAGCGCCGGGAGATCGGTTGCGTCGGCCGCGCGGGTTGAGATGTCCTCTCGCATTATTTGCTCTCCCGTTCGATTCGCTTGCGAAACATTGTCTCCGACGTTTCGGAGTACCCTTGCGAGCGGTAAAATGCCTGCGCCGCCGCGTTTTCCTCACCGGTAAAGAGTTGAAATCCGTTTGCGCCCCGCTTTTGAAATTCAGCCTCTATAAACGCTATCAATTTTGCGGCAACACCGCGCCGCCGATACTCCTCCGCGACAAACAGCTCGGTTATTTCGCCGTAATTCACACTGTAGCATATCGACTTAAACAGCTGCCCGCAGCAAAACCCGACGAGCGCGTCGCCCTCTTCCGCGACGCAGACAATTTCCTGTTGATTCTCCTCAAGCGACGCGGCGATTCCGTCCGGTGAATTGCAATAATAATCATCGCCGTTGAACAGCGCATTTAGCTTTTGCAGTTCATCGGCGTCGCCCGCCGACGCCAAGCGGATTCTCAATACGTCCTCTCGCACACTTCTCCTATCTTCCTCTGAATCTCCTTCAAATCCACGAACGTCTCCGGCTTGCGGTTCGGGTCGCGCAGCAGCGCCGCCGGGTGGTACAGCGCCGTGAACAGCACGCCGTCCTTGTCGTACCACTTCCCGTGGTCGCGCGTTATTTTGAACCCCTCGTCGATCAGCACCATCGCCGCAATACGCCCGAGGCAGACGACGATTTTCGGGCGCAGCAGCCTGTACTGCTCGCGCAGCCAGTCGATGCACGCCGTCTGCTCCGTATTGAGCGGATCGCGGTTCCCCGGCGGGCGGCATTTGACGATGTTCGCGATGTAGACGTTTTTTTCGCGCGACAAATCAATGATTTCAAGCATGTCGTCCAGGAGCTTACCGCCGCGCCCGACGAACGGCTCCCCCTGCAAATCCTCATTTTCTCCCGGCCCCTCGCCGACGAACAGCACCTCGGCGTCGCGCGGCCCCACGCCGAACACGAGCTTGCGGCGCGTCTCATACAGCGCGCACTTTTTGCAGTCGCGGCAGGCGGATTCAAGTTCATCCCAGTTCATTTCAACAACCTCAGCGCTTCCGTGATATTTTTCGCGTACACGAGCTCAAGCCCTTTCGGGGCGACGTCCTTTGTCCCATAGGGCAGCACGCACCGCTTGAAGCCGAGCCGCGCGATTTCGGCCAGCCGCGTCTGCGTCTGCGACACGCCGCGCAGCTCCCCCGTCAGCCCGACCTCACCTATCGCCGCGATGTCGTCGCCCACGGCGATGTCGCGGTACCCGGACGCGAGCGCGAGCACGGTGGCCAAGTCCGCGCCCGGCTCGTCCACCTCCAGCCCGCCGATCACGTTCAGATACGCGTCGCACCCGCCGACGCGCAGTCCTCCGCGCTTCTCCAAGACGGCGAGGAGCATCATCGCGCGGTTGAAGTCCACGCCCGTGGCGTTGCGGCGCGGATTGCTCTGCGACGACGGCGCGACGAGCGCCTGAATCTCCGCGAGTATGGGACGCGAGCCCTCCATAACACACGTCACGCACGTTCCCGGCGTCATCGACGGCCTGCCCGCGAGCAGCTGTTCCGACGGGTTCAAGACCTCGCGCAATCCGCCGTCGCCCATCTCAAACACGCCTATCTCGTTTGTGGAGCCGAAGCGGTTCTTGCGGGCGCGCAGGACGCGGAAGCTTGTCCGCGGCTCTCCCTCAAAGCTCAAAACGCAGTCCACCATGTGCTCCAGAACCATCGGCCCGGCGATTGCGCCCTCCTTGTTCACGTGGCCGATGAGGAACACCGTCACGCCGGAGGATTTCGCGAGGCGCAGCAGACTCATCGCGCAGTCCTTGACCTGCCCGACGCTGCCCGGCGCGGACGTGATCTCCGGGTTGTACAGCGTCTGAATCGAATCGACGATCAGAATATCCGGCTCCGAGGACGCGACGGCGGAGAGCACCTCGCCGATGTCCGTCTCCGTCAGCAGCAGCACGTTCTCCCCCGCGACGCCGAGGCGCTCCGCGCGCATTTTTATCTGCCGCTCGCTCTCCTCGCCGGAGACGTACAGCACCGT
>JAISKU010000051.1 GCA_031261245.1 Oscillospiraceae bacterium
TCCCTCTTCCTCCGTCAAAGTAAAAACGTGCGCCCTGACAACCGGTCTTACGTTCGTCAGAACTACACGCTGCATCGTCCTTACATTATAACACAGATTTGCGCCCGATGTAAGAAAAATTTTTCGGGGGAGATATTTTCTATCTCCCCCGCCCGTAATTTTCCGCCGTTTCCGTTACGCGCCCGTCGTCGCCTTAATCAGCCCGTCGTTGTCGAGCTTCGACAGCTCCTTCACTCGATTCAGATCGAGCCCCATCGCCGCCGTGATGCGCTCGCCGTATTCAGTGTCCGCTAGCAGGCAGTGTACCGCGTGCCTGTACTTGATGTTCTCCGTCACCGACGCTATATTCCGCGTGGTGTTGTCTATCAGCAGCGCGCGTTTGTCCTCCTTCAGAAGCCTGTACAGCTCCCCTCCGGCGCGGAAATTGTCGTCCGTCGGATCCTCCTTCGGGTCAAAGCGGTACACCGCGCCCTCGAGGTCGAGCGGCGGCTCCGCCACCTCCGGCTGCGCCGCCCACACCCCCGCGCTGTTCGGCGTGTAGGCCGGCGTCGCGCCGTAGTTGCCGTCCGTACGCATCTGTCCGTCGCGGTGATAGTCGTTCACCTCGACGCGGGCGCGGTTGACGGGAATCTGGTTGTAGTTTATCCCGAGGCGATAGCGCTGCGCGTCGCCGTAGGCGAAAAGCCGCCCCTGCAAAAACTTATCCGGCGAGAAGCCTATCCCCGGCACGACGTGCGCCGGCGTGAACGCGGCCTGCTCCACCTCCGCGTAGTAGTTGTCCGGGTTCCGGTTGAGCTCAAGCGTCCCGACCTCAATCAGCGGGAACTCCCCGTGCCGCCAGATTTTCGTGATGTCGAACGGATTCTCGTAGTGCTTCTTCGCCTGCTCCTCCGTCATCACCTGTATGTACATCGTCCACTGCGGGAACTCCCCGCGCTCAATCGACTCAAAAAGATCGCGCCCGTGGCTCTCGCGATCCGTGCTGCAAATCTTCTCCGCCTCCTCGTCCGTCAGGTTTTTCACGCCCTGCTTCGTGTGGAAGTGGAATTTGCACCACACGCGCTCATTCTTCTCGTTGTAGAGCGCAAAGGTGTGCTCGCCGTAAAAGTGCATGTTGCGGAACGTCGCCGGAATCCCCCTGTCGGACATAACTATCGTCGTCTGGTGGAACGTCTCCGGCAGAAGCGTCCAGAAATCCCAGTTGTTCTGCGCCGAGCGCAGCCCGGAGCGCGGATCGCGCTTCACCGCGCGGTTGAGGTCGGAGAAATTGTGCACGTCGCGGATAAAAAACGTCGGCGTGTTGTTCCCCACGAGGTCCCAGTTGCCCTCCTCGGTGTAAAACTTCACGGCCACGCCGCGAATGTCGCGCTCGGCGTCCGCCGCGCCGCGCTCACCCGCGACAGTCGAGAACCGTATGAACAGCTCCGTCTTTTTCCCCGGCTGCAACACCTTCGCGCGCGTGTATTTCGACACGTCGCCCGTGACGGTGAGGCTGCCGTACGCGCCCCAGCCCTTCGCGTGCATACGCCGCTCCGGGATTACCTCTCGGTTGAAATGCGCGATCTTCTCCATCATCCAGACGTCCTGCATAACCACAGGCCCGCGCGGCCCCGCGGTTATGGCGTGCTCATTGTCAGGTACAGGAGCACCCACCTCGTTAGTCAGCTTGCGTTCTTCATCCATTTCATGACCCCCTAAAAATTATTTTTGAAGCGGCTCTAACCCGCCGTTACAAACCCCATAAGTACAAGCGCCGCGTACGCGCAGCTCTTCGGCAGCATTAGCATTCCGAGCTTCGGCGCGCGCCTCGCGAACAGCACGACCGGAATATAGCACGCGAAGCTTATCACCACAACCATCCAAACCGCGTCCGCGATGTTCCCCGCCGCGAACAGCGCCGCCACGGCCGCGCCGAGCGCGCAAAACGGCACGTTTCGTGCGATCGAGAGCGCCGTCGGCGCCCCGTCCCGCGTCCACCGATTCTGCGGCAGCAGACACAGCGCCACCCGCGCCGCCGCGAGCGCGTACACCGCCGCCGTCGCGTATCCCGGAACCGCGTCCGCCCCGTAGCGCAACAGTCCCGCGCGCCACAGCAGCACGTAAAAAACCGTCATCGTTATCGACGCCGCAAGCTTCCCGAACCCGAGCTGCTTTGTCAAATCCCGCTCCGAGAATTTCGACGCCACGCGCGGCGCGAGGTGCAGCGCGTCGCCGCAAAACAGCACGAGAGCCATCACGCCGAACAGAAACCGCTCGCTCCCCGCGCTCGACGTCGCCGTAAGCGCGACGCCGGAGCACAGAATCGTCAGCAAATACGCCGCGTCAAACAGCGGCTCCATGTATTTCACGGAAAAATCAGCCCTCTGTTCTCGTCACGAATTTTTTCGTCACCTCGCCGAGGCTCTCGTCGATTTTCGTCATCACGTCCGAAATCTCAATGTGCTGCGGACAGTGCTTCTCGCACTGGCGGCACTTCACGCAGTCCGCCGGCCCGGAGCCTCCGGAGAAAAGCGCGTAGGAGTACCCCGTGCTGTTCTTGTCCCGGTGCGTCAGAAAATCGTTGTAAATCTTTATGAACATGGGTATCGCGATCTTCTTCGGACAGTGCGCGGTGCAGTAATGGCAGGACGTGCACGGAATCCTCGGCGTGGCGTTGATTATCTCCACCGCCTCGGCGATAAGCGCGCGCTCGCCCTCCGTAAGCTGCTTAAAATTGTCAAACGTGTCGGCGTTGTCGTTCACCTGGTCGATGTTCTCCATACCGGACAGCACGACCTTTATCCCGTCGAGCCCTCCGACGTACCTGAACGCCCACGACGCGACGGACACGTCCGGATTCGCCTTTTTCAGCAGCGACGCGACCGTGGACTGCTCCCCCGCCAGAAGTCCGCCCTTCGTCGGCTCCATAATCGACACGGGCTTCCCGTGGCGGTGCGCCACCTCATACAGCTCGCGCGACTTCACCTCCGGATTGTCCCAGTCGAGGTAGTTTATCTGCAACTGCACAAGCTCCGTCTCCGGGTGCTTTGTCAATACCTCGTCAAGCTCCTCCGGCGTGCCGTGGAAGGAGAACCCGATGTGCTTCGTGCGCCCCTCCTCCTTCATTTTTCGCAGATATCCCCAAGTGTCGAGCGTGTCCGCGAGCTTTATGGAGTCCCCGCCAAGCCCGTGAATAAAATAGTAATCCACGAAATCGACCTGTAGCCGCTTCAGCGAGATGTCAAACTGCTCGCGCTGCTGCTCCGGCCTCGTCATGCCGAAAATCGCGAGCTTTGTGGTTATCGAAAAGCTGTCGCGCGGGTATCTCTTGACGAGCGACTTCGACAGCGCCTCCTCGGAGCCCTCGTACACAAACGCGGTGTCAAAGTACGTGTAGCCGCGCGCCAGAAACGTGTCAACCATCTCGTTGACGGCCTCCTCGTCAAATTTGCCGTCCTTGCGCGGTAAGCGCATGTAGCCGAAGCCGAGCTTTTTGTCCGCCATTTCCCTCACTCCTTATCTTATTTCGCGCCGTCGCCCGCCGCGCGCAGCCTGTTGCTCACGATTATGTACACAAGCGTCATCACCGTAAGCGCCGCGATTCCGACTCCGGAGAACGCCATCGGCCGCCGCGCGCCCGAGAATCCGATGCGGTCGAGCAGCCCCGTGTAACCCGACACGAGGAACACCCCGACGCACGACACCGCCGTGTTTATCCCCGAAAACAAACCTATGTCCTCTTTGGGTATATAATACCCCACCTCGAGCAGAATTGCAAGCATATTCACCGCCGAACCGACGCCGGAGAGCGCCATACTCAGCACAATCAGAAGCATGTTGTCCGCGAAGTACATGATAATCAGCGCCGCGGCGCAGAACGCGAGCGAAATCGGCAGCATAAAGCGCTTCAGGTACTTCACCGCGAAGCCGAACACAGCTCCCGCGGCGGCGCTCGCCACCGTCGACACGGACAGCGCGAGCCCAGACGTCGCGGCGTCCCCGAGCTGCGCCTGCGTAATAATCGCCGTCACGTTCAGCAGCAGCGGATACGTGAACAGCATCAGCACGAGCACAATCGCGAGAAACCACACGCACTTGGGCGGGAACCGCGCCCCGCGCTTTGCCGCGACCACCGCCTCCGCGGGCTTCGCCTCATCTATCGGAAGCTTCGGCAGAAGCGCCCACACCACGGCGAGCGGCACGAGCCCCAGCAGGTGCATCAAAAAGGTGTACCGCCAGCTTATCGCGCACAGCGCCCCGCCCACGACGGTGTAAATCACGGCGCTCACGTTCATCGACGCCGACGTAAGCCCCATCATTCTCGCCCGCGCGTCCCCGTCGTACAGCCTGAATACGAGCGCGTTGACGACGGGCGAGAAGAACCCGAACCCCAGCCCGAACGCGGCGCGGCAGACGAGTATAAGCGTAAAACTGTTCAGGAAAAACGGAAGCGTCCCCGAAACCGTCATCAGCAGCGCGGAGATCGCGATCTGCGTCTTGTAGCCGAGCTTTTTCCCCGTCACAAAGCCCGCCAGCGCCGACGAGATAACCATGAACAGATTCGGCATCGTGGCGACAAGCACCATCCCGCTCTCGGACACCTCCGGGAACGCGGACGACATGTCCTGCAACGCCGTCATAATCGCCGTACCCGCGATAGAGAGCCACGGCAGCATAAAAAGCGCGGCGACGAGCCGTCCCCTGCCGTTTTCCATCTCACTCATTCCCACTCACCTCTCCCTGTTCAGCCTGTTATTTTGACTACAATATACAGCATCCCGCGCGCGATTGCAAGCGCAAAAGCTCCCCGGCTTCTCACCGGGGAGCTTTTGCATAAATTACGGAAATATTCTCAGATAAATCGACTGCACCATGCGCACGTCGGCGATGTCCACCCTGCCGTCGCCGTTCACGTCGGCCTCGAGCCTCTGCAAAACGCCGAGGCTGCCAGGGCTCGCGTACTTGTCCGTGGCGTACAGGTCGTGGACAATCTGCGCGTCCACCGCCCTCGCCCCCGCCGTCGCGTCTATATCGCCGGAGTACGTCACCGCGTCATTCCCCGCGCCGACCGCGACCGAGAGCCTGTCGCGCGCCTGCTCCTCCGTGAGCCCGTCCGCGACGATGTACACAAGCGCCCCGTACTTCTCCGACCAGTACATCGCCTCGCCGTCAAAGCTGTACACGACGCCCGCGCGCGACCCCGCAATCCTCACGGTGATCAACTTGTACCCGTCCGGCGCCGCGCCGTAATTTCCTCCCGCGACAAACTCTATCTCGCCCGAGAGCAGATAGCGCACGCTCACGGTAATCGCGCCCATTATCGCGTCGCCCGGTATCGTGTACACTCCCCCGACAGGTGTCAGCGCCACAGCCTCGCCGCCGTCCACCGCGTACTCCACAATCGTCTCATAGCCCGTCCTGTCAACTCCGGGAAGCCTGAACGTGACGCTCTCACCGTGTATCACGCCGCCGTTCTCGACGCCCGTCACGTCCGTCGCGCCCTCTACCCCGACAAAGCCGAACACCCACTGCCTCACCGCCGTCGCCGTGAACGCCGCGCTGTCCGTGAACTCCGTCGCCGCAATCTGCTCCGACGTAAACTCGCCCCACAAGGGCTCCGCGAGGCGATATCCGCCCGCCGCCTCCGGTGTCGGAACCGCGAACGCCTCCGCGTAGCCGTTGCTCGTGTACAGCCCCGCCTCGCCGTATTTCGCGAACGCCGTCACAGGCGTCAGCGTCACGCCCTCGCCCGCCGCGAACGACACCGTCAAATTGTGCACGCGAATCTGCGCCGCCCCGCCGAGCGCGGCGAAGTATTCCTCTCCCACTCCCGCCTGCGCGAGCGCGATCTCCGCCGTCTCATTGCCCGTAAACCCGCTCGTTTTCACCCTGAACGTCACTGTCGCGAGCGGCGCGGCGCCCTCGAACGGTATCGCGCCGCCCGTGCGAATCACACTCAGCTCGTCTCCGTCAACGGCGTATCCGAACACCCCGCCGGCGCTCTCGACGTCCACGACCTCGAGCTTTTCCGCGTCAAAATCAAGCCTCGCGTCGAACGCGCCCCTGTTGCCGCGCCCGTCAACCGCCACGCCGACCTTGAACGTCTCTCCCGCGTTCACGTCCCGGGCCGACGGCGCGAGCGTGACCTCGTATTCCCCTCCGGGCACGCCCACCGTGACGTATCCGCCTGTCAGCGCCAGATTCGCCCCCGACGGCATCGCGCCGCCCCAAATGTCAAAATATCCGCTCTCCGCCTTTATCGCGACGGTGTTTTTTCCGTCCCGCGCCCCGCCGAGTATCCTGAACGTCAGCGTCACCGCGTACTCCGTGTCCGCCGAGAGCAACGCCGTATATCCGCTGTCGCGATACGCCGCGATGTTGTCGCCGCGCGAGCTGTTGTAAAGCGCCCCCGCGTCCACCGACGCCAGCTCGAGCGCCGTCGCGTCGTATTCAAGCATCGTATCAAGACAGAGAAAGCTCGTCTTTGCCCCGAACGTGAGCGCCACCTCCACGGTGTCGCCGCGCTCTCCGGAGGCCGTGCCCACCGTGATGTACCCGTCAGGCTGCGCCGCCACGGCAGCCGCCACCGACAGCGAAATCAACGCCGTCGCGGCAAGAATAAGCAGAAATAATACCTTTTTCGTTCTCATAACAGTCACGCTCCCCAAAAGATTTACCGCGCCTCACAAGCGACCCGCCAAATCAACGGAGCCGCTTGTAAGGCGCGGCATAATTTCGTTAAAAACAATACCAACGCGATGTTACGCCGAGGTTACAAAATAAGCTTTTATTTTACTTTTCCCGACTTGCTTCAACTTTTTTCTCACCGCTTTACGAGATCGAACATCGTCACGTGGTGAAGAATCTCAAAACTCTCCGGATACCCCGCCAGCATCTCCATATGCTCCTTCTCAAACTCCGCTATCTCCGCCTCCGACAGCACTGACGCGCCGATACCGCGGCACGCCCGGATTCGCCCGTTCCAGCTCTCCCGCGTGAACGGAATCCCGACGTCGTAGGACACAAAATCCGCAACGGAGAACAGCGGCACGCCGTCCATGCCGTGCGCGTCGATATCGCTCCGCCTGTATCCGCCCGCCGACCACGCCGGGTTGTGCCTCAGCACAATCCTCTCCGTCTCCCCCGCAATCTCGTCCTCATACGGCAGCCACGACACCCACGTTATAAGCAGATGCCCGTCGGGCCTCAGCGCCTTGTGTATTTTCGGCAGCACGACGCCCTTGTCAAAATAGATGAAGCACTGGCACGCCGTCACAACGTCAAAGCTCTCCGGCGGGAAGCTCATCTCCTCCGCCGTGCAGACGAGATAGCGTATATCCTTCCCCCGCGACAGACCGACGGCCTCGGCGATCTGCCCCTCTGACGCGTCAATCGCCGTGAACCGCGCGCCGAACCCGTACATGTTGCGCGGCAGCACGCCCGTCCCCGTCCCGAGGTCAAGCACGCTCTGCCCCGCGACACACAAACCCTTCTTCGCGATGCGCTCATAGAACTCGGCGGGGTATAAATCCCTGTATTTCGCGTAATCCTTCGACGCCTTTCCCCAGTCCACCGCGCTCCCGCCGTCAATCTCCTTCACTCCAGCTCCCCCGCAATCCGCGCCGCCGATTTCGCGGCCTTCTCCATCGCCTCGCGCGCGTCAAACAGCAAAAACTCCCCGTCGCGGTAGACGATTCGCCCATCCACGACGGTCATCTCAACGTCGCCCGCCTGCGCCGCGAACACGATATCGCTCATCACATCATGCACCGGCGTCAGGTGCGGCTTTCCGAGGTTCAGCACCGCGAAATCGGCCTTGAACCCCGCCTTAATCACGCCCGTGTCCGCTCTCCCCTGCGCCGCCGCACCGTTTTGCGTCGCCATCCTCACGACCTGCGCCGCCGGCGTCAGCTCCGGATTTCTCGCCACGCCGCGGTGTATCATTCCCGCCGCGTGCATCTCCTCAAACCTGTTCAGGTTGTTGTTGCTTGACGCCCCGTCCGTGCCGAGCGCGACGTTCACGCCCCCCGCGAGCATCTGCGCCACCGGCGCGACGCCGCTCCCGAGCTTCAGGTTGCTCTCCGGGCAGTGCACGACCGACACGCCGTGTTTTTCGAGAATCGCGATGTCCTCCCCCGTCACGTGCGTGCAGTGCGCGACCGTGACCGGGATATCGAAAAATCCCAAGTCCTCAAAATACCGCGCGGGCGTCACTCCGCGCCGCTCGACGCACTCGTCGTGCTCCTTCTTCGTCTCGGATAGGTGCGTGTAGGCGCGCAGACCTCGCGCGGCGCAGAACTCCGCCATCTCGCGCACCGTCCGCTCATTCGTCATGTACTCGGAGTGCAGCGCCGTCTCCACGAGTATGCGCCCGCCCTCCGCGCCGTGCCATTTCTCAAGCAGTCGAAGGCTCTCCTCGTGCCTGCTCGAGCCGTACAGCCCGTCCTCACCGAACGCGACAATCCCTCGCGCGAGGTTCGCCTTGATACCCGATATCCTCACCGCCTCGGCTATCCTGTCGCAGTGGTCGTACATGTCCGAAAACGACGTAACTCCCCCCGCAAGCATTTCGGCTATCCCGACGAGCGCGCCCCAGTACGCGTCCTCGCCGCCTATCCTGTCCTCAAACGGAAAAACGCGCTCGTTCAGCCACCTGTCGAGCGGCAGCCCCTCGCCGTACCCGCGCAGAAGCGTCATCGGCACGTGGCAGTGCGCGTTTATAAGCCCCGGCAGCAGCAGCCGCGCCGCGCCGTCAATCACCTCGCCGAAGTCGCCGCCTGGAACCGAATCCCCGACGTACTCAATCGTATCTCCCCGCGCCGCGACGCAGCCCCGCCGCACGGCGAAGCTCTCGTCGAGGTAGTAGATGTTCCTGAAAATCATTGTGTACCTCTTTATTTCAGTCAATCAACCGAATAGTACAGCTTGACCGTAATTGACGCCGTTTTCTGCTTTGACCATGTGTTTAGCGTTCCGTATGAGCTGAACTCGTCGGAGGCGGAGTTCGTCGCCGTGATCTGGAACACACCGAGCTGCGCGTTTTGCAGCTTCCCGATTTTCGCGCCGGCGTTCTCCGCGACAAGCTCCACGCGCGCCCGCGCGTTTTGCGTCGCCTGCTCTATGAGATCCAGCTTCATCTCGTCAAGGCGCGTGTAGTAGTACTCCGGTGCGCCGGGTACGATGTTCACACCTGACATTATGAGGCTCGTTATGTCGTTTGATATCTCCTCAACCAGATCCACGTCGTCAGAACCGATAAAGACGCGCTGCGAGAGGTTGTACCCCTCGAATTCGTCCCCGATATAGTTCCCGCTGTCACTGTACAGCGAGCGCGACTGCTCATAAATGCTGACGGGCCCGAACGATATTGCGCTCTCCTGCACGCCGCTCTCAATGAGGTAATCGCGTATCACCTCGGCGCCGTGCTCGATTATTTCATACGCCTCCTGCGTCGTCCGCGCCTCGCCGGAGAAGCTGCCGCTCCACATCGCGCGGTCGGACTTGAAGTCAACCGACGCGGATCCCGTCGCCGTGATGCCGCCCGCCGCGTTCGATTTGTACTCCACAAGCCCGCCGACTGCCGTTTTCACCGACAGCAGCATCGCAACGGAGAAGATGAGAATCGCAATGACGACGCACACTCCGAGGACGCCGTGTTTTGCCGAAAATTTTTCTTTCATATTCTTATCGCCGTCTCCAGCGCGATCTCCATCATCTCCGTGAACGTCGAACGGCTCTCCTCCGGAGTCACCGCCTCGCCCGTCACGATGTTGTCCGAAACGGTGCAGACACTAAGCGCCTCCTTGCCGAACTGGTGCGCGAGCGTGTAGAGCGCCGCCGTCTCCATCTCCACGACGAGACAGCCGAGCTTCCCCCACTCCACGGCGGCGCCCGACGCGTCGTAGAACAGATCCGTCGTGTAGAAATCGCCGACCGTCATCTCCGTGCCGCGCTCCCGCGCAATCGCGACAGCTGTCTCCAGCAGCCTGTAGCTCGCCGTCGGCGCGAAATGCCCGCGTATCGGGAACTGCACATTTACAAAGTCCGAATTCGTGGACGCGCCTATCGCCGCCACGACACTGCGCAGCTTGAGATTCGGGGAAATCCCGCCCGCCGTGCCGATTCTTATGATGTGGTCAACGTCGTACTCCGAAAACAGCTCATACGCGTAGATGCTTATCGACGGTATGCCCATTCCCGACGCCATCACGGACACCGGCTTCCCCTTGTACAGCCCCGTGTAGCCCTGAATCCCGCGCACGTCGTTGACGAGCCTCGCGTCCGTAAAATACGTCTCCGCGACGAATTTAGAGCGCAGCGGGTCGCCCGGCATGAGCACGGTCTTGGCGAAGTCGCCCTTTTTTGCCGAATTTTGCGGTGTTGACATGTCTGTCCCTCCCTATATTTTTCCGAGCTCCTCGAGCTCCTTTGCGATGTCTATCCTCGGGAAGAGCGTGTCGCCCTTCCTCACCGTCGCGTCGGGCGTCAGCGCGCCGAACTCCTGCGCGGACTCCCACGTCACAAGCTCCCCCGCGCCTATCTGCGCGAAAATCTTCTCCACCGACTCCGGCATGAACGGCGTCAGCAGCACCGCCGCGATTCTCACCGCCTCGAGCAGGTTGTACAGCACCGTCGCGAGCCGCGCGCGCTTCCCCTCGTCCTTAGCCAGCGTCCACGGAGCCGTCTCGTCGATATACTTGTTCGCGCGCGAGGTGAGCTTAAAAATCTCCACAAGCGCGTTCTGGAACCCGAATTTCTCCATGTGCCCCTCGTAAACCCCGGGCAGCGCGGACGCAATACCGATAATATCCGCGTCGAACTCGCCGCTCTCGCGCTCTACCGGCAGCGTCCCGCCGAAATACTTGTCCACCATCGCCACGGTGCGCGATACGAGGTTGCCGAGGTCGTTCGCGAGGTCGGAGTTTATGCGCGTAATAAGCAGCTCGTTCGTAAAATCCCCGTCCTGCCCGAACGGGAACTCCCGCAGCAAAAAGTACCGCAGCGCGTCCGTGCCGTAGCGCGGCGCGAGTTTTGTCGGATCCACGACGTTCCCGATAGACTTCGACATCTTCTTCCCGTCGATTACAAGCCACCCGTGCCCGAACACCTTCTTCGGCAGCGGCAAATCCAGCGCCATGAGCATCGCCGGCCAGATTATCGAGTGAAACCGCACTATCTCCTTGCCCACAAAATGCACGTCGGCCGGCCAGAAGCGCATATCGTCGTACCTGTCGTTCTCAAAGCCGAGCGCCGTCATGTAGTTGAACAGCGCGTCCACCCACACGTACACGACGTGACCGGGGTCAAAGTCCACCGGCACGCCCCACGTGAACGTCGTGCGCGACACGCACAGATCCTCAAGTCCCGGCTTTATGAAATTGTTAATCATCTCGTTCACGCGCGTGCGCGGCTCAAGCCAGCCCGTCTCAAGCAGCTCCGTAAGCCGCTCTCCGTAGGCCGACAGCTTGAAGAAGTACGCCTCCTCCTCCGCGTAATGCACCTCGCGCCCGCAGTCGGGACACTTCCCGTCAACGAGCTGCGTCTCCGTCCAAAAACTCTCGCACGGCGTGCAGTAAAGCCCCTTGTACGTGCCCTTGTATATCGCGCCCTTTTCGTAAAGCGCCTTGAAAATCCGCTGAATCGCCGCCACGTGGTAATCGTCCGTCGTGCGTATAAAGCGGTCGTTTGAGATGTTCATCAGCTTCCACAGATCGACGATTCCGTTCGCGCCTATGACGATGTTATCGACGAACTCCTGCGGCGAGACGCCCGCGTCCTTCGCCTTCTCCTCGATCTTCATGCCGTGCTCGTCCGTGCCGGTGAGGAACATCACGTCAAACCCGCGCATTCGCTTGTACCTCGCCATCGCGTCCGTCGCCACAGAGCAGTACGTGTGTCCGATGTGCAGCTTGTCCGACGGGTAGTAAATCGGCGTGGTGATGTAGTACGTGGGTTTTGACATTTGAATGTCCTCCTAAAAGTGATTCATGTATTATACACTATGTTTTCTATTATTTCAACGCCGTCGCGAAAAAACCGTCGATCGTCGTCATAAGTCCGTCGTCGAGCTCGCACGCCGCGAACCTGTCCGCGCCCGGCACGCCCTCGAGCGCCAGCGCCGCGTCCGACAGCAGCAGATCGTTGTGCCCGCGGTTTTTCACCTCGAGGTACTCTACGTTCGGGTTCGTGATCTCTCCCCTGTGACTCGCGAGCCCCGACCCGTCGGCGCGCACCACGTCGTCCCTGTCGCCGTTCACAATCAGCACGGGAATCCCGCTCCTGTTAATCCCCTCCACGGCGGACAGCCGCTCCGTCTTTCCGACGACTATCCGGTGGTACACCCGCTCAAACGGGTACAGCGCGTACGCGAGGCCGCCGATTATGTTCCTCGACTGCTCAAAAAGCAGATCAAACGGCAGGTCGTACCCCGCCATGCAGACCGACGCCGTCACATCGTGGTCAAAATTCAGCACCGCCGTCACCGCGTAGCCTCCCCAGCTGTGCCCGAACAGCAGCACCGGCCGCTCCCGCAGCCTCTCGTCGCCCTCGATAAAGGTCAGCGCCGCGTCCAGGTCCAGCGCCGCCTGCGCGAGGCTCACCTTGCCGTCGCCGTCGCTCGAAAAGCTGCCCGTCGCGTCGTAGGTCAGCACGCTCCGCCCGTGATCCACAAACCACATCATCTCCATGATGTAGTTGTCGCTCCCTCCGCCGAGCCCGTGGACAATCACGACGAGGCCGCCGTCGTTCTCCGCCCCGTACACGTTGCCGCGCAGCGTGTTCTCCCCGCTTTTGAAGCTCACCGGATACCTGTCGTACCCCGTTATCTCGTCATACGACGGATAAATCGAGCTCTCCGGCGTCTCCGTCCTCGCGAACTGCCGCGAGTACAGCGCGTGCACGACGATAAACCCCGCGCACGATATCAAAATCACCGCCGCGAGGACTATCGCAACCGCGAGCTTCAGCCTGCGGCGCGTTTTCACGGTTTCAGCTCCACGACCGTGTTCTCGCTGTATCTCAGCCTGCGCTCCTCCGTCACCCGCACGCGCTCCTGGATAAAGCCCCGCACGCATATCTGCGGAAAAATCCACGAATTCGGCCCGATGTGCGTCCCCGGCTGCGTCGTGCAGTTTGCGCCGAGGCGCGAACTGTCGCCGAGAATCAGCCCGAAGAAGTCGCTGCCGAGGCCGTGCTTCTCCCCCCCGAGCTTCAGCGCGACCTCCGTCTGGTCAAACTTCCTGTTGCCCGTTATCACGCCGGAGGCTATCCGCGCCGACGCGCCGAGCACACTGTCGCCCACGAACGACAGGCTCGCGACCTTCGCCCCGCCGAACAGCACCGCGTGCTTCAGCTCGCTCCCGTGGCCGACGCTGCAATTATCCCCGATTATCGTGTACGGGCGAATCAGCGCGCCCGGCATGATCTCGACGTTTTTTCCTATGTAGACGGGCCCCATTATCGTCGCGCCGTCGCGGATATCCGCGCTCTCGTCGATGAAGTCCTCCGTCAGAAGCTCCTTCGCCCGCGTGAGTATCTCCCACGCCTCGGTAAGCCCGTCAAGAAAGCCCGGAATCGGGAATTTTTCCGGCTTTCTGAAGTAGTAATCTATGTTAAGCGACATATCTCCCTCCAAATCCCACATGTTGTACATTATTATACAATGCAAATTCATATTTTACAACCGGATTTTTATATGATATAATAATATCATACGAATGTTCGCACAGCTCATAGGAGTGTGTCTATGAACTTTTCACAAATTAAGTGCTTCCTCGCCGCAGCGGAGCTGCGCAGCTTCACCCACGCCGCCGACTCGCTGTATATATCCCAGCCCGTCCTCTCCCGGCAGATTGCCGCGATGGAGGATGAGCTCGGCTTCTCCCTGTTTGAGCGCGGCAAAAAGACTATCTCCCTCACCCTCGCGGGTGAGACCATGCGGGAGGGGCTCTCGTCCCTCTCCACGGAGTACCGCTCACTGGTGGAGCGGTCAAAAGCTCTGCACCTCGGCTTTTCCGGCACCCTGAACATCGGCATGATTGAGGGGCAGCTCATATGTCCGCCGTTTTCCGACGCGCTCTCGGCGTTCCGCGCCGCCCACCCGAACGCCCGCGTCAATCTCTCGCGCCACTCGATGGCCGGCATACGCCGCGCGATGCAGGGCGGGGAGATCGACGTCGCCTTCGCCGCGCGCTTCAACGCCGAGGATTTGCCCGACGTCAATTTCATTGAGGTCGCCACCGCCAAGACGATGCTCGTCGTCCCGAAAACGCACCCGCTCGCCGGCCGCGAAAATCTGCACATAACGGACTTCCGTGACGACACGTTCCTCACCCTCTCGGAGAATGAGCTGCCGTACATCGCCGCGTACACGTCCGCCGACGGCGAGGCCTTTCTGCCCAAAACGCTTGAGGCGCCGACTATCGGCGCGCTCGCCCTGTGGCTTGAGGCGGGCTTCGGCATCTTCCCGCTCAACGAAAACCACGCCCTGCGCGACAACCCGAATCTGCGTTTCCTGCCGATTCCGGAGCTCGATGAGAATATCGAAATCGTGATGTGGAAGGGCAGCGACAAGAACCCGCTCATCCCGATATTCCTTGACGAATTCAAGAAGCTGTGATAGGATTTACGTATGCGTGCATGTGAAATTTGAATTTACATATTGCGCATATTCAATTATTATTGTAAGTGAAAAAAATTATATATGGAGTGAAATTAATGGAGACGAAAGAGCTTACCGGCAAATTCTATGACATTCAGGGGTTTTCCGTGCATGACGGCCCCGGAATCCGCCTCACCTGCTTTATGAAGGGCTGTCCCCTGCGCTGTCTGTGGTGTCACAGCCCGGAATCGCAGGAATTCCCCTCGGAGCTCAACTGGATGGAGATCAAATGCGTCGGCGTTGAGAAATGCGGGCGCTGCCTTACCGTCTGTCCGCACGACGCCGTATCCCTCGGCGAGACGAAAAAGGCGCTCACCGGCGACGGCGACATCCAACTCGTCAAGGTTGACCGCAAAAAGTGCGACAACTGCGGCAAGTGCGCGGAGGCGTGCACCTCAAAGGCGCTGTACATGTGCGGCACCGACTACACGATTGATGAGCTCATGGAGCGCATCCGCCGCGACGTGCCGTTCTTCAAGCGCTCCGGCGGCGGCGTCACCATCTCCGGCGGAGAGTGCCTGTACCAGCCGGAGTATTTGCTTGAGCTGCTCAAGCGCTGCAAGGCGGAGGATATCCACACCGCCGTCGATACCACCGGCTTCGCCCCGTGGGCGTCGATAGAGCCGATTATCCCCTACACCGACGTGTTCCTGTACGACCTGAAAAACATGGACAGCGACCTGCACAAGCAGGGCACCGGCGTCCCGAATGAGCTCATTCTCGAAAACGCGAAGAAAATCGCGGCCGCCGGCGGAAAGCTCATGATCCGCGTGCCCACCATGCCGCTGTATAACGACTCCGTGGAGTCCTTTGACGCGCTCGGCAAGTTCATTCTCGAGCTCGGCGACGCTGTGGAGGTCGTCCAGCTCCTCCCGTACCACAACCTCGGCGTCGTGAAGTGGGAGCGCTTGCAGCGCGACCATCCCGCCATCGAGGTCACCCCGCCTACGGACGAGCTTATGCAGGCGCGCAAAAAGCAGCTCGAGGACATGGGGCTCAACGTAATAATCCACTGACAGATAAATATAACATTCAGGAGGTTCACCATGGTCGATTTTGACAAAATGCCGCCCTCGCGTCAGCCGCCCGGCACCTTCCCGTTCATGCTCCAGCAGCCGCCGCGCCCGATTTTCCCCGGCAACCGCCCGATAACCCCGCGTGAGAATCTCATGCGCGTATACAGCGGCCAAAAGCCCTCGTGGATCCCCATCTGGCTCGTCGATAACCAGTACGCGTGGCCGGACATCTACTCGGAGCACGCCCCGTTTGAGGGCACGGGCTTTGACTGGTGGGGCCAGCACTGGACGTATGAGCCTAACGTCGCCGGCCAGATGCCGACGCCCGGCTGGCGCGTGATTACAGACATTCTCAAGTGGCGAGAGCAGGTTCGCCGCCCGAATTTCGCCGGTATGCCGTGGGACGAGGACGCGAAGATTCAGACCTCCCGCTACGACCCCGACCGCGCGCACGTTTTCCACTGCGTCGAGGGGATATTTGAGCGTTTGCACGAGATGATGCCCATGGATGAGACGATGGTCGCCATGTATGAGGAGCCCGAGGAGGTTCACGCGTTCTTTGAGATGATGCGCGACTACAAGCTCGACCTGCTCAAGCTCGTGTTTGAGAAGTACGCGCCCATCGACTACATCATCTACGGCGACGACTGGGGACACCAGCGCTCCGGTTTCTTCTCGAACGACATGTTCCGCGAGTTCATAATGCCCGTCACGCAGCCCATCTGGGACTTCTGTCACGAGCAGGGCAAATATGTAGAGCTGCACTCGTGCGGCCTGACGCAGCAGTACATCAAGGAATTCGTGGAGATGGGGCTCGACGCGTGGACGCCGCAGGACATCAACGACTACGACATGCTCACGCGCGACTACGGCGAGAAGATCGCCATCACCGTCCCCGTCGCCGGAGTCGGCGAGGCGAAGTCCGAAAAGGAGGCGCGTGAGGCCGTCCGCAAGTACGTGGACACGTTCGCCCCGCGCGGCAAGCTCGTCGCCGGCGCGTTCATGAACCCCGACGCGGCAATCCACGCCGCCGCCCTTGAGGAGCTTTACAACTACTCCAGCGAGTTTTACGCAAAACGATAGAACGAAAAACTCCCCGCCTCTCGGCGGGGAGTTTTTTCATGCCGTCACCGCCACAGCGCGCTCACGTCCTCGATTACCTCTCCGGCCGCGCGCAGGAACTTCCCGGCGGCGCGCTTCGCGTCGCGCGTCTTGGGCGCCGCGACCATTCCGAGGGCCGCGCCCGCGACCACGCCGATGGCGATGCCCTTCATCATTCCGTTGTTGTGCGTCATATTTTTCCCCTCCAAAATTACAATCGTTTGCTCCGATAGTATTTGCTTGTCAAAGGCGCAATATTCCTTTATAATGTGAAGCAAACCGAAAAGAGGTGTCCGTATGGCGGAACTCATAACCGCGCCCGGCCTCGTGGATATGCACGTGCATTTCCGCGATCCCGGCTTCACCCATAAAGAGGACATAATAAGCGGAGCCGCGTCCGCCGCCGCCGGCGGCGTCACCACCGCCGTCTGTATGCCGAACACTTCCCCCGTCCTCGACACGCCGGAGCTCGTGCGCTACGTCCTCGACGTCGCGAAAAACGCGAAAATCCGCGTGTTGCCCTACGCCGCCGTCTCTGTCGGACAGGCGGGGCGCGAGCTCACGGACTTCGCCGCGCTCAAGCTCGCCGGCGCCGCCGCGCTCTCCGACGACGGCAACCCCATAATGTCCGCGGAGCTCATGCGCCGCGCGCTCTTCGCCGCCCGCGACTGCGACATGGTCATCTCCACGCACTGCGAGGACGCGGAGCTGGTGCGCAACTTCGCCGTCAACGAGGGCAAGATATCAAAGCTGCTCGAAATCCCCGGCAGACCCGCGATCGCCGAGGAGCTGATGATCGCCCGCGACGCGCTGCTCGCGCGGGAGACGGGCGCGCATGTCCACATCGCCCACGTGTCCACGGCGCGCTCCGTCGAGATAATACGCCGCGCGAAAAACGACGGCATAAGCATCACGTGCGAGACGTGCCCGCAGTATTTCACGCTGACGGAGGACGAGGTGCCCTCGCGCGGCGCGCTCGCCCGCGTAAATCCGCCGCTGCGCACTGAAGCCGACAGGCTCGCGATAATCGGCGGCCTGCGCGACGGCACAATCGACGTAATCGCCACCGACCACGCGCCGCACTCCGCCGAGGAGAAATCGCGCGGGCTTGAGGACTCGCCGAGCGGCATGGTCGGGCTTGAGACCTCGCTCGCGCTCACGCTCACCGCGCTGTACCACACCGGCCTGCTGACGCTCGACGAGATCTCCGCCAAAATGTCCCTGAACCCCGCAAAAATCCTGAAGCTCGACCTTTCCGACGACTACGTGGTGTTCGACCCGGACGAAAAATGGACAGTCGAGCCCGCCCTGTTCAAATCCAAGTCGCGCAACACGCCGTTCGGCGGGCGCGAGCTGCGCGGCCGCGTAAAACGCACGATCTCGCGCGGAAAAATCGTATACGGAGGTGCCGAAGATGTCCTTTGACACACTTTCGCGAAAAATCCTCGACCTGAAAAACCCCACCGTCGTCGGCCTCGACCCGCTGCCGTCGCTGATTCCGCCGGACTTGTTCGCCGAGGCGAGAACACGCGCGGCGGCGTACCTCGAGTACAACCGCGCGCTGATTGACGCGCTGTGCGATATCGTCCCGGCCGTCAAGCCTCAGGCGGCGTATTACGAATACCTCGGCCCGCGCGG
>JAISKU010000052.1 GCA_031261245.1 Oscillospiraceae bacterium
GGCATCGCGTACTTGAACACGTTCGAGAGCAGATTCTCCACGACGCGCCAGAGCAGCTTGCCGTCGGCGGAGACGGGATCCATATCCCGCGACAGGGACACGCGGAAGTCGAGGCCGGAGGCGCGTATTTTTTCGTCCATCTCGCCGAGGCCCTGCGTAACCAGCTCCTCGAGGTATACAGCCTCGAGCGCGACGGGGATATTGCCGCTCGCGGCCTTTGACGCCTCAAACAGGTCGTCCGTGAGCACCTTCAGGCGCTGCGCCTTGCTGTCGATGACCTCGATATAGCCGCGGGCCGTCTCGCTCTCAAGCTCCTCCTTTTTGAGCAGGTCGATGTAGGTGATGACGCTCGTCAGCGGGGTGCGCAGGTCGTGCGAGACGTTTGAGATGAGCTCCGTGCGCATACGCTCCGCGCGGAAGCGCTTGTTCATCTCGGCGTTGAGAACCTCCTCCTGTACGCTCGTGAGGCGTTTGAGCGCGCGGAACGCGAGATAAACGGACAGCGGGACGCTGAGAAGTCCGATTATCGGGAATATGGTGGCGAAGCCGTAGATGCCGTAGCCCGTGAACATGACCGTGAACAGCACGCCGGAGACCCACGTGAGCGTGCCGAGGCCGATCACGGCGACGACGACGCGGCGCGTGAGCGAGTTTGAGAGGTAGACCGCCTTCAGGAAGCGGAAAACCCTGCCGAGAATCGCCCAGACGAGCGAGTGCGTGAGGATAGTCTTGTCCTTTAGCCGCCGCACGAGCGACATGAGGAACATGCCGAGCAGCGCGGCGAGGGCGGTGTAGACGGGCAGCCACAGCGCGCTGTGCCCGGCGCCGTAGTAGTTGTAGGACGGCCATGAGTAGATGAACTCCGACGCGAGACCTGCCGCGAGCGCGACGACGCCGATAGAGAGCACGAGCGTGAATTCCGTGTACAGGCGGTCAACGGTGAGGAGCTTTATTTTTTTGTCCGCCGTGCTGCGGCCCGCCGCGAAAATCAGGTACGCGGCGCAAATTATGAACGCGGCGGCGAGCAGGGCGAGAAGCCTGAACATGTCAATCGTGGCGGTTTTGGATTTCAGGAAGTCGAGGTTCATCCGCTCCACGTACTCCTCGGAGTACGCCGCGACCAGATTCGCGTTCCAGGACTCGCTGTATGTCCAATTCCGCAGCTCCTCGGGCGTCATGCCGGGGAGGTTTGTGTAAATCTCGCCGTCCAGCTCCATGCAGTAGTAGGGCGGCTCGCGCGAGTTGAGGTAGTCGAAGTCAGCCTCGATGTTTTTTTCGAGCGCCTCGCGGCCGCGGTATTCGTTTCCGATATAGCCGTTGCTGCTGTAATAGTAGTATTCGTCATTGCTGTAG
This sequence comes from Oscillospiraceae bacterium, assembly GCA_031261245.1. GTDB lineage: Bacteria > Bacillota > Clostridia > Oscillospirales > Oscillospiraceae > JAIRRO01. Next base: position 1,354 of record JAISKU010000052.1, read on the forward strand.
TCGCCTCGCGCGATGCGCTCCGTGAGGTACACGATGTTGTTCATGTTGTTCAGGACGACGTTGAAGTCGTTGCGGTACATCGAGGTGTCCGTGAAATGCCTCGCGAAGAACGCCTCGCGCACGGGGTACCAGCCGTAGCTCTGGTCGTCGCGCGTGTCGAACGCGATGACCGCCACGAACGCGCCGGCGAGGGCGACGGCGGCGAGGATAAACGCGACGACTTTTAGCCAGATGTTGTATCTTTTTAGCTTTATATCCATGGTATTCCTTTCCGGGCTGTTAACACGCCCCTACGGGGACCGCGGGCGATTGGTAATCGCCCCTACGGCATTTTCTCAACCTTGTAGCCTATACCCCACACAACTTTGAGATATTTCGGTTCGCGGGGGTTGATTTCGATCTTCTCGCGGATATTGCGGATGTGCACCGCGACGGTGTTGTCGGAGTTGTACGGCGTCTCGTTCCAGACGCGCTCGTAAATCTCGTCGATCGAGAACACGCGGCCGAGGTTGCGCGTGAGCAGCAGCAGAATCTTGTACTGCACGGGCGTGAGGCGCACGTCCTCGCCGTCAACGGTGACGGTCTTGCGCTCGTCGTCGATCTCGAGGCCGCCCGTCCTGTAGACGTCTGTGCGCGTCTCGGCTCCGCCGAGCTGGGTGTAGCGGCGCAGCTGGGATTTGACGCGGGCGAGGAGCTCGAGCGGGTTGAACGGCTTCGTCACGTAGTCGTCCGCGCCGAGGGAGAGTCCGGCGATTTTGTCGGTGTCCTCGGACTTCGCGGAGAGGAGAATGACGGGGATATTGCGCTCCTCGCGGATTTTCATCATCGCGCGCACGCCGTCCATGCGGGGCATCATGATGTCCATGATGACGAGGTGGATCTCCTTTTCGGCGATGCACTCGACCGCCTGAATACCGTCGTAGGCTTTCAGGACGGTGTAGCCCTCATTCTTTAAGTAAATTTCAATCGCCTCGACGATTTCGCGCTCGTCGTCGCACACGAGAATGTTCATGGCGCGCACCTCTCTCTTTGGTTTTGGACATAGTATACCACCCCTTTGTGCGTTAAGTATACCGCGCGTTGATTAAGGCAAAAAGGGGTGGTTTATGAAGATTTTATGAACACAGCAGCTCAGGGAGGCGTCCGTTGTCGCTGCGCGGCTCGATTCCCGCCGCCGTGAGCGCGTCGAGCTGCGCGACGGTCTGCGCGTCGATGAGCTCACCGGGGACGATAATCGGCACGCCGGGCGGGTACGCCCACGCGTATTCGAGCGCGACGCGCCCGACGGCGCTGCTGTACGGCAAAAATTCGCCGCCGCGCGGCGCGTCGAACGGTGCGAAGACGCGGCGTGGGATATCTGTCATTCCGAGCAAAGCGAGGAATCCCGTTGCGGCATACGCGACCCGTTCCGCGATCACCGCGTCGGCGAGGCGGTCGAGCGTCGCGCGCGTGTCGGCAATCGAGGTCATCGCGAGGGCGTAGTCAACGCCGCACATCTCGAGCTCGATGTCGTACTTCTCGCGGAACGCGTCCATGAGCGCCTTGCCGTTCGCGGCGGGGATTACGATTTTGCCCGGGTCGTCGGGTGCGGTTATGCCCGTGCGGGCGTAGAAGCGGCTCAGATTTTCCTCATACGCCGCGAAGATCTCCGCGCCGCGCGTGTCGAGCAGGCGCAGGGCGCGGTCGATGGACTCGAGGAGCACGTAGGAGGGGCTGGACGTCTCAAACACGCGCAGGGCGCGCTCCATGTCGCCCGAATCGACGAGATCGCCCGAGACGAGCGCGAGGGCGCACTGCGTCAGCGCGGGGAGAGTTTTGTGGAGGCTGACGATCTCGATATCCGCGCCGAGGCGCGTGGCGTTTTTCGGGAATTTTTGCGAGAATCCGAAGTGCGCGCCGTGCGCCGCGTCAACGATGAGCGGTACGCCGCGCGCGTGGGCCTGCGCGGCGATAGCTTCGACGTCGGCGACCGCGCCGAGGTACGACGGCGAGGTCACGAGCACGCAGCGCAGGTCGGGAATATCGGCGATTGCGGTCTGCTCGAGGTATACCGGCGTGAGGCGGCACAGCTCGAGCGCGTTGTACACGCTCCTGTGCGACGCGCGGGAGATTGCGGCGCTGCCGCCGACACTGCCCGCAACGGCGCGGACTGCCGCGAGTATGCCGCCCGTGGAGCCGTTCACCATCGGAAACGCGCGGGCGGCGCCGTACAGTCGCGCGGCAAGATGCGCGGTGTTCAGAAGAACCCCGCGCATGTTGTGCAGGTCGTCAAGACCCTCAATTTCAGTTATGTCGATGCCGTACGGCAAATCGTTCCCGAGCAGTTCCGTATTGCGCTTGTGTCCGGGCATGTGCATCGGCAATTTTTCGCTAAACCGCATCTTTTATCTCGTATTTTATTTTGTTTTCCCTGGCGTACTGCTCCGCGACAGTCCCCTCCTCGCAGACGACGGTGATCCCGCGCCGCGAGTAGAACGCCGCGTCGCCTATCTCCTTGACCGTCTGCGGAACCTCGACCTTCGTCAGCATGATGTCGTCGTAGAACACGCTCGCCCCGAGCTTTTTGGCGTTGTCGTTCATGTCCACCTCCGCGAGGTGCTCACACTGGCGGAACGCCCAGCCGTCGATGTCCACAACGCTGTCGCCGATTTTTACGCTGCGCAGATTTGTGCAGCGGTAGAAGCAGTCGTTGCCGATTCGCAGCGTGGCGTTCGGTATCTCGACCGCGAGGAGCTCCGTGCAGTTGCGGAACGCGCCCATGCCGAGGGAGATGACTCCCTCCGGGATTGTGATGCTCTCAAGGCTCGTGAGGAAGGAACACGCGTAGTTGCCGATGTATCTAATCGAGTCGGGCAGCTTCAGCTCGCGAATGTACTGACAGCCGCGAAACGCGCCCGGCAGCAGTGTCGTCACCGTGTCCGGAATCGTGATCGACACGGGCTTTATGCGCCACGCCATGGCGAAGCAGTCCTGCCCGATGTGGGTGACGGGCACGCCGTCGAGCTCCGACGGTATCTCAATCGTGCGGCGCATTCCGATGTATTTCACGAGCTCCACATGGTCGCTGTAGACGGTGTACATGTACTCCGTGTTCTTGCGCGAGCCGACGGTCACGTCCGACACGCCGACCTGCGTCCCCGCGTAGTACGGGTCGTGGGCGCCCAGGTCGATGCGCGAGCGCCGAAGATATGAGATGTCCGACAGCGTAATCGGGATCGGCCCGGAGGAGCCGTCGTCGAGCACCGACGCCTTGTCGATGTCGATCGTCCTGTTTTCCAGCTCCTGCGCCGCGAGCTCAAGCAGCGAGGCGTACTCGTCCACGAGCTGCAAATAGTCGTCGGTGCGCGGCTTCATGGCGTCAAGCTCCTCGATGAACGAGGTCTGGATGTCGTTTGTCCACAGCTCCTCAAGCTCAGCCACCGTGTAGCGTATCTTCTGGGTGTAAAAATCGCACTGGCTCTTGTAGGAGCGCAGGGCGAGCGCCTTTTGCTTGAAAAGCGCCGGGGACGCCACAGGTTTTTCCGTGACGTAGGGGTTTTTCATACCGAATTTCATCAGGAGTTTTACCAGTCTGTAGCTGCGGCCCGCATCATAGCGCTTACTTGTCGGAAATGACGGCATAGTGACGCCTCCAATTATATTTTACACACAGTATACCTTCTGCAAAGGCCTTAGTCAAGCTGTTTCGCCTTTTGCGCGCCCTGCGCCATGCGCATAGTGAACGTAAATTTCGTCACGCCGTTCCTCGAGGTCACGTAGATGTCTTCATTGTGGCGGTCGAGAATCGTCTTTACGATGTACAGTCCGAGGCCGACGCCCTCCCTGTCCACGCCGCGTGAGCGGTCGGCCTTGTGGAAGCGGTCAAAAATGAGCGGCATGTCGCTCTCGGGTATCGTCTCGCCCTCGTCCTCGACGGAGACGAACGCGCGCTCCCCCTGTTTCCAGAGCGAGAGCTTGAGCGCGGAGCCGGCGTTCGCAAATTTCACGGCGTTGTCGATGAGATTGTACACGACCTGCGTAATGGAATCCTTGTCGCCCTGCACGAGCACAGGCTCCTCCGGGAGCTCCGGCACGGCCTCCATGCCCTTTGCCTCGAGCTTCGGGAGTATGCCGACGAGCGTCACGCGAATGAGCTCCGCGATGTCGAACGGCGCGCCGGTTTTTTCCGCGCCCTCGGGCGTATTGAGGCGCGACACGTCGAGCAGTGAGCGCACGAGGCGCGAGAGACGCCGCGTCTCGGAGGAGATGACCGTCAGGTACTTCGCCTCGCTCTCCGGCGGAATCGTGCCGTCGAGGATGCCGTCGGCAAAGCCCGCGATGACCGTCATCGGCGTTTTCAGCTCGTGCGACACGTTCGCCACAAGCTCACGCCGTCGCGTCTCGCTGCGCTCCATCGCGTCCGCCATCGCGTTAAACGCGTGGGAGAGCTCTCCGATCTCGTCGTCGCGCCCCGTGTCGGAGACGCGCGCGGTGAAGTCGCCCTTTGCGAATTTGCTGGCGGCGCGCGCCATCTCGTTTATCGGCTCCGCCTGATGTTTCGTGGTGAGCAGGGAGAATATGAACGCGACGCACAGCACAGCGATCGCGAGCAGTGTGAAAACGGACAGGAACTGCCGCCACGTATCGGAGAGGCGTCCCGTACCCGCGGAGACGAACAGGAAGCCGAGCGCGTAAGGGCCGCTCGTATCCCTGTCGGTTATGACGGCGCCGACGGCGTACCGCTCCTCCCCGTAGACGTCAGAGAACGCCGCGCCGGTGAAGCCGTTCCCCGCGAGCAGCGACTCGATCGCGCCGCTCTGCACCGGCTTTCCGAGGTGGGGGCAGATAGGCTCATCATCGGAGCAGGACACGACGATTCCGTCCGTGTCGGCGATTATTATGTCAAAGCCAGAGGCGCGCGATATCATCGACAGCGCCATGCGTATCTCAAAGCCGGATATGTCCGTCTGCCTGTAGCGGCTCTGCGCGGAGACGTATCGCAGCGTCTCCTTTGCGGCGCTCGACATCGCCTCGCGGCGCTCCCCGAGGATCACGCGGTAGCTCCATGCCGAAAACAGCCCCCCGAGCACGATGAAAGACAGGAGGACTGTTGCGGCCGTCGTTGTGAAGTTTTTGAAATAGATTGAGCGTTTCACGGTATCAGTCCAACACCTCAAATTTGTAGCCGACGCCCCAGACGGTTTTTAAGCTCCAGTTCTCAGAGACGCCCTCAAGCTTCTCGCGCAAGCGCTTCACGTGTACATCGACCGTGCGCGAGTCGCCGAAATAGTCGAAGCCCCACACCTCGTCGAGGAGCTGGTTGCGCGTGTACACCCTGTTCGGCGAGGACGCGAGGTGGAACAGCAGCTCCATCTCCTTGGGCGGCGCATCAACCTTTTTGCCGTCGATGATGAGCTCAAACGAGTCCATGTCGATGACGAGCTTGTCAAAGGAGAGCTTTTTCGCCTTCTCCTCCGGCTCCTCACTGCGGCGCATGACGGCGTGGACGCGCGCGAGCAGCTCGCGCACCTCGAACGGCTTCGTTATGTAGTCGTCCGCGCCCATCTCGAGGCCGGAGACCTTGTCCGGCGTCTCCCCTTTCGCCGTGAGCATTATGATCGGCGTCTTTGAGACGGCGCGAATCTCACGGCACACGCCCCAGCCGTCGAGCACGGGGAGCATGATGTCGAGCAGGACGACGTCGGGCGCGACGCGCTCAAACTCCGAGATGCCCAGCGCGCCGTTGGCGGCCGAGAACACCTCGAACCCGTCCTTTTCGAGGTACAGGCGCAGCAGCTCCGCGATGTTGTCGTCGTCCTCGATTATGAGTGCTTTTTTAGACATGTTATTCTCCTTAGTCGCATCGTGCGATACCGTTGGGGACGCGGGCGGTTAATAACCGCCCCTACATACGGTTCAACAGGTCTTACAGTTACGGTTTGTAGGGGCGATTACTAATCGCCCGCCGTTTCTTTCCGGTTTTCGGTAATGGCCGCTTGATACGTGTGCCACGGGAGGACGGCGCATTTCACGCGGGCGGGCATTTTTGACACGCCCTGAAGCGCGATTGCCTCGTCGAGCTCCTCGAGCTCCTCCTCGTCCGTCACCTCGCCCTTTATCATGCCGAGGAACAGGTCGGCAAGTCTGTCGGCCTCCTCGACGGTTTTGCCGCGCAGAATGTCCGACATCATCGACGCGGACGCCTGCGATATCGCGCAGCCGGAGCCGGTGAACGCCGCGTCGGCGATTTTGCCGTCCTCGACGCGCAGCTCGAGCGTCAGCTCGTCCCCGCAGGACGGGTTCACGCCGTGGTGCGTGTGGTTCGCGCCCTCAACGACGCGGCGGTTGCGCTTGTCGCGCGAATGCTCTGTGATGAGCTGTGTGTAAATTCCCTCAATCGCCAAGGTTCATGCGCCTCCTGACTTCCGGCAGATACTCCAGTAGCGCGTCGACGTCCTCCGCGGTGTTGTATATCCCGAGGCTCGCGCGGCAGCAGGCGTTAAACTCAACGTCGAGGTAGCTGAGAAGCGGGTGCGCGCAGTGCTTTCCGGCGCGGATAGCCACGCCGAAGTCGTTGAGTATCGTCGCGGCGTCGTGCGGGTGCACCTCGTTCACGTTGAACGCCGCCACGCCGTAGCGCGGCGCCGCCGTGTCCGTGCTGCCTATGACGGTCACGTTTTTCGTCGATTTCAGCCCCTCAACGAGGCGGCGCATGAGCGCGCGCTCGTGTACCTCAATCGCCGCCCAGCCGACGGATTCGATATATTTTGTCGCGGCGGCGAGCCCGACGGCTCCCCCGCCGTTCTGCGTCCCCGCCTCGAACTTCGACGGCGGCGGCAGGAAGTCCGTCTCCTGCTCGCGCACGTCCTCGATCATGTCGCCGCCGAACAGGAACGGCGGCATCTGCTCCAAGAGCTTGCGCTTACCGTACAGCACGCCGATACCCATCGGGCCGTACATCTTGTGACCGGAGAACGCCGCGAAATCCACGTCGAGCGCGTGCAGGTCGAGCTTCATGTGCGGTATGGACTGCGCGCAGTCGAGAATCGTAATCGCGCCGACGGCTTTCGCCGCCGCGACGAGCTTTGCGAGCGGAAAGAGCCCGCCGAGGACGTTTGAGACGTGGGCGAACGCCACGATTTTTGTGTTCTTGTCGATTTTCTGCTCAATCTCCGAGTCGGGGATCTCGCCCGTGCGCCTATCGACGTAGAGATACCGCAGCTGCGCGCCGTACTGCCGCCCGAGCACCTGCCACGGCACGAGGTTCGAGTGGTGCTCCGAGATCGGAATCACGATGTTGGAGCCCTTTGTGAGGACCAGCGGCGCGTAGGAGTACGCGACGAGGTTGAGCGACTCCGACGCGTTGCGTGTGAAAATAGTCTCCTCAAAGTCCGCGCCGACGAAGCTTGCGACAACCGCGCGGGAGCCGTCATACGCCTCCGTAGAGCGCTGCGCGAGGTCGTACAGCCCGCGGTGGGGATTCGCCCCGGCGCGCTTGTAGAACTCGTCAATCGCGCCGAGCACCTGAACGGGGCGCATACTCGTCGCGGCGGAGTCGAGGTACACGAGCCTGTGGCCGTTTACCATCTGGTTGAGAACCGGGAAGTCGTCAGATATTTTGTATGTCATTCTTTTATCCTCTCTCCGAGCAGGTCGCGTAAACGCTCTCTCTCGGACTCAATCGGTATATTCTTCATCGCCGTCTCCATGAGCGCCGCGACCATGAGCCTTTTCGCGTCCGCCTCGGACAGTCCGCGCGATTGCAGGTAGTAGAGCTTGTTCTCGTCCATGCGCCCGACGCTCGCCGCGTGGGAGCCCTCGACGTTCTCCTCTCCGCATAATATCAAAGGCGCGGAGCGATTGCGTGAATTTTCTGAAAACAACAGCGTATTTTCGCTCTCCGCGCCCTTGCTCTCTGACGCGCCGGAGACGAAATCTATCGTGCCGCGATACGTCTTTTCGCACTCCCCGAACAGCGCGCCCGACGCGTTCATGACGCTTTTTGACGTCTTGCCGAGGTGGCTGGCGATGTAGTTGAAGTCGAGCTTTCGTGTGCCGTCGCCGAAATAGAACGTGTCCGTCGCGCACTCCGACTTGTCGCCCTCGAGCTTCATGTGGCAGCCCGAGAATACAGACGCGCCGCCCAGCTCGATGCGCGTGAGCTCCACGCGCGCGCCGTTCGCCACGACGGCGGAGAAATCGGAGAAATGGCGCGTGGCGGAGTTGAGCGTCTGAATTTGCACGACGCGCACGACGGCGCAGTTTTCCGCGATTACGCGCGTCAGGCCGGAGTGGAAGCAGCGCGCCCCATCCTGCGCGTCGTAGATGATCACAACCGTGACCTCGCTGTGCGCCTCGGCGAAGATGACGTTGTTGTCCACGAGCGTCGGGGCGTTTGCGCCGAGGCTGTACCGCGCGACGATGGGCTCCGCCGCAGTTTTGCCCATTTTTACGCGGATCTGCGTTCCGGCGTTCGAGTGCACGCGCGTGTAGGCTGCGAGCTCCTCGTTCACGGCGCTCTTGAATTCCGCGCAGACGAGTACGCTCTCATGCGCGCGCGTCACGCCGTCCGGCAGCGCGGGGCGCGAAATCTCAAACCTGCCCGGCTCCGGGAAGTCGATCTCGAGCGCCTCGCCGTTCACCCCGAGCCGCCGCCATGTGCGCACGGGGAGCTTGTTGATGTTTTTGAGTGTGGT
>JAISKU010000082.1 GCA_031261245.1 Oscillospiraceae bacterium
TCGCCCCGGGCGGCAGCGATACAGCCGACGGCACGCAGTCCGCGCCGCTTGCGACGCTTGCCGCCGCGCGCGACAAAATCCGCGCGCTCAAGCTCAAATCCGGGCTTCCCGACGGCGGAATCGCCGTCTATATTCGCGGCGGGACGTATGACGTCGCCGGCACGACGTACTTCACGGCGGAGGACTCAGGCACGGCGGCCGCGCCGATAGTCTACGCCGCGTATCCCGGCGAGACCCCGCTGTTCACCGGCGGAAAATACCTCGCGGGCAGCGCGTTCGCGCCGATCTCCGACGCCGCGATGCTCTCGCGGCTGGCTTCCGACGCGCGTGAAAACGTCGTCGCTCTCGACCTCTTCGCGAACGGCTTCACATTTGATGACCTCGACTACTCAAAGCCGTTCTGGGAGGCCGGGCAGCTGCGCGAGTACGTCCCGGAGGACAGCGATATATACGACGCCCACGACAACGCGTGGCTAACGCGGCGAATGCAGGTGTTCCTCGACGACGACGCGCTCGACCTCGCGCGCTACCCGAACAGAGTCCCCGGCATCTTCGCGGAAAACCCGTACCTGTCGTATCTGCGCATCCCCGACGTTATCGCGTCCGGCTTCGACCCGACGACGGAGCGGTTGACGGGCGAAAACTCAAAATTCACGACGCGAGAGCGGCGCGTCAAGAGCTGGGCGAGCCTCGAGGACGTCATAATCACCGGCATGACGGGCTGGGAGTTCTTCTCGGACAAGGTGCTCGCCAAAACAATCGACGCGGCGGCCATGACGATTGAGCTGCGCGGAGCCGCGATGTCCGGCGTCACAAAGGGCTCCCGCTACGCGTTTGAAAACGTGTTTGAGGAGCTTGACGCGCCGGGCGAGTATTTCATCAGCCGCGAGGGCGTGCTGTACCTGTATCCGGCGAAAAACCTCGACGGCGCAACGGTAAAGGTGTCGAAGCTCGACGAAAACTTCATCATAGATGCCGAAAACCTGTCGCACGTCACGTTCTCGGGGTTGACGCTTGAGCTGACAAAGGGCTCCGTCATGTACATACGCGGCGGGCGCGGCGTCACCGTGGAGAACTGCGTTATCAAGAATATCGGCACGAACGGGATTCGCCTCGGCGAGTACGCCTCGGCGACGCGCGACCTCGCGGGCGAGTACGGACAGGACGGCGGCTACGACGAGGAGACGCTGACCGAGGCCGCGCGCAACGGCTTCGACCACAAAATCCTGAGCTCCACCTTTCTGAACATCGGCTACAACGCCGCGAAAATCGCCTCCGGCAGCGCGCTCTCCCGCGAGAGCGGCGGAGCGCTCTTCGAGGGCAATTCCGTCATTCACACCGGGCTCCTCGGCTCCACCTACAACTCCGGCGTGAACATCGAGGGCTGCGGCATTACGGTCAAAAACAACCTGTTCGCCTTTTGCCTCGGGCAGGCCATTCAGGGAAACGTCGTGGACACGAGCATTATCTACAACGAGTTTGTGGATTCCCCCTGCGACATGGGCGAGGACACGGGCACAATCTACCTCAACTACGTCGGCCTCAACGACGGCGTGCAGGTGCGCTACAACTACTTCCACGACGTGACGGGTATCGACCACCCCGGCGTCGGCTTCGACTTCGCGCGGCGCGGCGGCGGCGCGTACTACGATACGGAGATGCCGTTTCAGGACTTCTCCTACAACGTCCTGTACAACGTCCCGAGCGCGCCGCAGCCTATAAACCCGACCGGCCCGTGGACGAACGTCGGCAACATCTACATCGACGTACCGCAGGTATTCGAGTACCCGCCGGAGTCCCTGCGTGACGCCGAGGGCACGGACTGGGGCTCGCCGCAGTGGGCGCTCGAAAACGTGGAGGTGCTGAATCGCTTCAATAACAACCGGTTTTGGAGTGAAAAATACCCGGAACTTACAGAGTATTTCGGTTATATAGAGAAAAAGTCAGATATAAACGCGCTTATGTCGGACATACGCGACAACATCGTAGTGAACATCAACGCTCCGCGCAGCGGGCGCTCCTACTGGTACGCGGGCGACTGGGTCAGCGACTGGGCGGGCCGCTCTTATCCGCCGCTCGCCGACGCGCCCGTCGATGAAAAGTACGGAAAAATCGAAAACAATCTCCTCTTCGATACCGACCCCGGCTTCGCGGACTACGCCGCAAAAGATTTCCAGTTGTCAAAGGACACGGCGAAAAAGCTCGGCGTGGAGTGGCTCGACATGGGCAAGATCGGCGTACCCGGCGCGCCGAAATTCACGCGACTGTCCGACGCGTATGCCGACAAGGACACGCTCTCCGGCGTGAAATTCGACGCGCATTTTGAGATCGGCTTCCCCGACACCGACGTTGAGCGGCACGAGACCGGCTACTTCAAGCAGGTCAGCCTGTGGCGCGAGGTCGCGCCCGGCGCGTGGGAGTGGGTGAACGAGAGCGGCCTGAACACCGAGAGCTCGGCCGGTATCTTCGTGCGCCCCGGCGCGAACTACGCGGTGTTCTTCCACGGCGACAGCACACACCCGCCGCAATTCGCGGGCGTCGTCGCCGAAAACCCTGACGGCGCGGTAATCGTCGGCGCGCAGCGGAATATCCCGGCCGAGGCGTTCACGCCGCCGCCCGAGGGCGTCACGAAATTCCGGGTCACATCGTCGTGCCGGATTGACTTCAAATTGGATAAATTTTAACAAAAAGGCGAACCATCCTACGATGGTTCGCCTTTTGCGCCGGATCGCCTACCTGCTCTCCACAAACTGCACCCTCACGCCGTTCGGATCGCTTATGAAGAAGAACGCTACGTGCGGATTCGGCGAGATGACGTCGCCGATATCCGCGACGCCCTTTGCCCGCAGCCGCTCCGCAAGCGCCTCGACGGAATCAGTCGCGAACCCGATCGAGATGTCCTGCCCGACGGCGACGTCGGGCTTTCCGCTGTCAATCAGCTCAACCTGCGTCTCGCCGTCGCCGAGAAACGCGATTTCCGTGCCGGGCCCCGCGGCGTAGCGCCGCACAACCGGCAGCCCTACGATGTCGCGGTAAAACCCGACGGACTCCTCCAGATTTTTCACCGAAATCGTGACATGCATAAATTTCATGACAATCCAACCTTTCCGCAATAAACTTCTCCCCCATTATACCCGCCACCGCCGCGTCTTTCAAGCAAACCCGCCCTTAAAATTTCCCGCGTCCACTTGACAGGCGCGGGTATTCAGTGCAAAATGTCAGCATACATAACGCCCGGAGAAAGCGAGGAGCCGCATGCGCATCACAACCGCAATCCCGCTCGGCGCCGCCGCCCTTATCGCGGCGCTCCTGTCGGCGATTATACATCGCAAAAGCGGCCGCGCCTACGCGCTCCGCGTGTTTTTCGCGCGCTTTCTCGGCCTGTGGTACGCGCTCGTCGCGCTCGTTGTGCTCTTCAAGCTTGAGACGATCGGCCTCTCCCTCAAATGGCCGTCGTCACTGTTTACGGGTAATTATGTGCCGCTGAAAACCATAACGCAGTATCTCCGACAGCGAAACCTCGTCCAACTCGGCGGGAACCTCGCCGTAATGTTCCCGCTGCCGATACTGCTGTACCTCAATTTTCCTCAGGCGGGATACAAAAATTGCCTGTGGCTCTCCCTGCTCGTGACCGCGCTGGTGGAGCCTCTCCAGCTTTTCATCAACCTCGCGCTCAACATCCGCACCAATATCGTGGACATCGACGATTTTCTGCTGAACGCGGCGGGGTGCCTGTTGGGACTTCTGGCGCTGCGGCTGTTCCTGTCGCTGCGGAGACCATCACCATAATAACCACACCCCGCTCAACACCACTCAATTCTTGATAAAAACAAAATAGCCGCGCTCTTCCGCAACCCCTCATCGCTTCTTCTACCCCCGCAGGCTGTCCCGCAGCACCACCAGCAAATTTCCGTAGTCCACCGGCTTGCCGATGTGCGCGTTCATGCCCGACGCGATGCACTTGTCGATGTCCTCCTGGAACACGTTCGCGGTCATCGCGACGATGGGAATCCGCTGCGCGTAAGGCTCCGGCAGCGCCCTTATGCTCTGCGTCGCCTCATAGCCGTCCATCTCCGGCATCATGCAGTCCAAGAGAATCATGTCATAGCTGTGCGGCGCGGCCTTGAATTTCGCGAGTGCCTCCGCCCCGTTGACGGCGCAGTCTATCTCGATTCCCACGGGCTCCAGCAGCACAATCACGATCTCGCGGTTGATCTCGTTGTCCTCCGCGAGCAGTATGCGCTTGCCCGACAGCAACGCCGCGGCCGCCGCCTCGGCGTCCTCGGGGGACTCGGGCTCCGTAGCGCCGTCCGTCTGCGCGCCCGTCCCCGGCTTCGCCTTAAACGTGAAGAAGAAGCGGGAGCCCTCGCCCGGCGTTGACTTCACCCATATCCTGCCGCCGAGCAGGTCGATTATGTTCTTTGAGATGGCCAGACCGAGCCCCGTGCCGCCGTATTTGCGCGAGGTGCCGCTCTCCGCCTGCTCAAAGGAGCCGAACAGCCGCCCCACCTGATCCTCGCTGAGTCCTATGCCGGTGTCGGAGACGACGACCTGTATCTCGCAGACGCCGTCCTCCTCGCCGAGCAGCTCGGCGACGATCGTGATCCTCCCCTCGCTGTCCGTGAACTTCACGGCGTTTGACAGCAGGTTGAGGATGACCTGCGTAAGCCGCTGGTCGTCGCTTATAAGCGTCGCCGGTATGTTCTTGTCGATATCTATGGTGAAGTTCTGCCGCTTCTCGTCCACGCGCGGCGTAATAATGGTCTTTACCTTTTGCAGCGTCCGGGCGAAGTTGAACTCAATGCAGGAGAGCTCAAGCTTCCCCGCCTCTATCTTCGACATGTCCAGAATGTCGTTGATAACGCCGAGCAAATGCTCCGACGCCTCCTCGATTCTCTCCAGCGCGTAGTCCTTTTTTGCGGCGTCGTCCGTGGACTTCGCTATCGCCGTCATGCCGATTATGGCGTTCATCGGCGTGCGCATCTCGTGGCTCATCGTCGAGAGAAAATTGCTCTTCGTGAGGCTTGCCGTCTCCGCCTTCTTCCGCTCCGTGTCGTAAATGCTTATCAAATATTTTACAGAGAGCCCGATGAAAAATCCGCTCGCGAAAATTGCCGTTATCTGCTCCGACACGCGCTGCGCCCACGTGATGTCCTGATACACCAGATCCGGCCGCACCGCACTCAGCCAGTAGCAGACGATTATCGCGATTATGTGCAGCCCGAGGTAAAACGCCAGCACCGCCCCGCGCGCGAAAAACACGACGACGAATATGCTGCACACAAACCAGACCGAGAGCGCGCTGTTCACGCCGCCGGTCATAAAGAACGTCAGCGGAAATATCACATCGCCCAGCGCGATGAGTGTAATCGAGGTCGCGAGCTGATGCGCGTCGAAGTAGTTCGCGATGAAAAACAGCGCGATGATGGAGATGATGTAGGATATCATCACCCCGATGACGATGGGCGGCATACCCTCAAACACGCGCGACGTGAGGGAGACTATACCGGCAAAAAACCCGACGACGCATATCATGTTCAGTATGCGCGCGTCGCGGGACAGATCCTCGGAAAATAAATAGTGGTTAATAAGACGCTTGATTTTGTCCCGAATCATATCTTTCGCCCCCATCGCAATTTTCGCCCTTATGAAAAGCGCGGCCGCGCCGGCGCCGCAATAAAACCCATAGGTTTAGATTGTCCGTTGCATTATACATCACTTTTTCCGCGTTTACAAGTCATCGCGCCGCTTATTTCCGACATATTATCGCGTCCGCAAAAAAAGCCCCTCCGGGTGAAATCACCCGGAGGGGCTTTCGCGTCTAACTGTTCTCGCTCACGTAAAGCGACACGCGGCTTTGAATCATGTTCGCCACGTCGAGCGCGGTCTTGCGCCCGGAGAAGAACTCCGCCGCCTCCTCAAGGATTATGTTCGACACCTCCGTGTCCTCGGAGTAGAACCGCTTCGCCGAGGCGATAAGCCGATCCACGGCGTCCACCTCCGCTTGTGTCAGCGCGAAGCCCGCCTCATACTCGCCCTTCGTCATCGTCCCGTCCGGGCCGTAGCCGAGCTGGTCGTCGCCGTTGCTGTAATCCGGCTCCGGCACGGGCGCGGGCACGGCCACAACGCTTGAGGTGGAGGCGTACTTGACGAGTCTGTCCCGCAAGATGCCGCCGTCATAATCCTCCGGGATGTACCCCGGGCGCTCACGCAGCGGCGTGAGCTCATACTCGCGCACCTTGTCCATGTACGCCTTGCTGATGCTGAACCCGCCGTAGAAGTACCCGCTGCTCTGCAGGAAATTCGGCTCCGTCTGCACGAGGCCCGCGAGGAAGTCGAAGCACACCTGCTTGTTGGAGCTGCGCGCGGATATCCCGAAATCCATGCCGTTCGCGATGAGCGAGGAGCCGTTCCCGCTCTCCGTCGGGAAGCCCACGAACGTCACCTCCGCCCCGAACTGCTCCGAGAAGTCGCGTATCGCCCTGTATCCGCCGACATACGCCTGCTGCAATATCGCCTTGTCCTGCTTATACGCGTTCTGCATGTCCATGTAGGAGGATTCGTCCACATAAATCTTGTCCCAGTCTATCTCCTCCGGGAACGTCTTTACGAATTCCAGCAGCTTCGCGAAATTCTCCCCGAAGTCGCACTTTCCCGCGTCCCAGTCGATGAACTGATCCATCGCCTGCTGATAGCAGAGGTTCAAAATGTCCGTGCGCGTCATCATCGAGAACGACTGCGTCCCCGCGGGAAGCGAGCGCAGAATCCCGTTCAGGTCGTCGAGCGTCCAGCCCGTCCTGTCGCCGACTATCGACTTCTTCGCCGCCACCGTCTGGACGTAGAACGACGGCAAAAAGCTGTAGAGCTTGCCGTTCGTCTCGCCGGCGGCGAGTATTTCGGGCAGATAATCCTCGCGGCTCGCCGTCTCCGACGCGTCGATCAGCGCGTAGATGTCCGTCAGAATCCCCTTGTTTATGAAATTGCGCACGTTCAGCCCGTTTAGCGAGATGATGTCCGGAATCTTGCCCGTTATTATGTCGGCGTTCAGCCTGTCGTTCGCCCCCGTCCAGCCGTTCGCCTCCGTGTTGTACTCGCTGTAGTCCGTGACCTGTATTCTGAAGTCGCCGTTCGTCTTGTTGAACTTGAGTATCGCGCGCCGCACGTCGTAATCTATGTACAC
>JAISKU010000092.1 GCA_031261245.1 Oscillospiraceae bacterium
CTCACCGGCACGGGGCCGGACAGCTGGTCGCACGACGGCACCTCCGCCGGGATTTTCGACCTCTCGGGCAACGTGTGGGACTGGGTCTCCGGGCTGCGCGTGAAGGACGGCGAGATTCAGGTGATACCCGACAACGACAGCGCCCTCGGCGCGGACGAGGGCGAGAACAGCCCGCTGTGGCGGGCGATCGGGACGGACGGCGCCTTCGTCGCGCCGGGCACGCCGGGCACATACAAATATGACGGCGTGAACCCGGGGACGGGCGCGACGGACATCGTGAACGTGCCGGGCGGGGCAAAGCTGAACACCTCCGTCACGAATCCGCACTACTCCGGGGAGGACGACGCGCTGCGCGCCTATACGTTCATGCCGTTTGCGGAGCTTGCGGCGCAGCCCGGCGTGCCGGTACACGTCCTGCTGAAGGAGCTCGTGCTGTTCCCCGTGTCGGCGGACGTCGGCAAGGGCATATTCTTCCTGCGCAACTACGGAGAGCGCGTCCCGGCGCGCGGCGGGTCGTGGTTTGACGGCCCTACCGCGGGCTTCTGGGACTTCTACATACGCGAGCCGCGCACGTTTGTGTACCCCGATATCGGGTTCCGCGCGTCGTATGTGGAGCTATGACTTGACATTATCGAATTTTTCATTATAATGTGTGGGTTAGTAACATTGGAGGCATATACATGAAAAATCTCGGATTAAACGAGCTGCGCGAGCTGTTCCTCGCCTATTTTGAGTCGAAGGGGCATCTCCGCCTGCCCAGCTTTTCGCTCGTCCCGCAAAATGACAAGTCGCTGCTGCTGATAAACTCCGGTATGGCGCCCATGAAGCCGTGGTTCACCGGCGAGCAGGAGCCGCCGCGCCGCCGCGTCTGCACGTGCCAGAAGTGCATACGCACGGGCGACATTGAGAACATCGGCAAAACCGCGCGCCACGGCACGTATTTTGAGATGCTCGGCAACTTCTCGTTCGGCGACTACTTCAAGTCGGAGGCGATCGACTTCTGCTGGGAATTCCTCACGAAAACGCTCGAAATCGACGCCGAGCTGCTCTATCCGTCGGTGTATCTCGAGGACGACGAGGCGTTCGGCATCTGGAACAGGCAGATAGGCATACCCGCCGAAAAAATAACCCGCCTCGGCAAGGCGGACAACTTCTGGGAGCACGGCTCCGGCCCGTGCGGGCCCTGCAGCGAGGTGTACTACGACCGCGGCGAGGCGTTCGGCTGCGGTAGCCCGGACTGCGCGCCCGGGTGCGACTGCGACAGGTTCATCGAGATATGGAACAACGTGTTCTCGCAGTTTGACAACGACGGCAACAACAACTACACGGAGCTCAAGCAGAAGAACATCGACACCGGCATGGGGCTGGAGCGCCTCGCCGTCGTGTGTCAGGGCGTCAACTCCCTCTTCGACGTGGACACGGTGATGAACATCACGAACCACGTCTCGCGCATCACCGGCGCGCAGTACGGACAGTCGCAGAAAACCGACGTGTCCCTGCGCATAATCACCGACCACCTGCGCAGCGGCGTTATGATGATCTCCGACGGCGTGTTGCCGTCGAACGAGGGGCGCGGCTACGTCCTGCGGCGTCTGCTGCGCCGCGCGGCGCGCCACGGCCGGCTTTTAGGCACAAAGGACGCGTTCCTGCACGTCGTCGCGGAGACTGTAATCCGCGAGAACGAGGGCGCGTATCCCGAGCTGCGCGAGCGCGAGGGGCACATCAAGCGCGTCATCAGAACCGAGGAGGACAACTTCAACAAGACGCTCGACAACGGGCTTGACATTCTGGGCACGGTGATCGCGAACCTCGGCGACTCCGCCGCAATCCCCGGCGCGGACGCGTTCCGCCTGTACGACACGTACGGCTTCCCGATTGACCTGACGATTGAGCTCGCGGAGGAGAAGAGCCTCACCGTGGACGTCGATACGTTCAACGAGCTCATGAAGCGCCAGCGGGAGCGCGCGCGCGAGGCGAGAAAGGCCCTCGGCGACCTCGGCTGGGAGGGCTTCGACTTCGGGGAGGACAACACCCCGACGGAGTTCACCGGCTACGACGATATCACCGGCACGGCGACGGTCACGGCGATAATCGCGCAGGGCGAGCTCGTCGGGACGCTCGGCGCGGACAGCGAGGGGATACTCGTACTCGACCGCACGCCGTTTTACGCGGAGATGGGCGGTCAGGTCGCGGATCACGGAGAGCTCTGGGCGCACGGCGCCACAGTCGGCTTCACCGTCACGGACGTGCAAAAGACAAAGGGCGGAAAGTACCTGCACCACGGCAAGCTGTCGGGTGGCGCGCTCGAGGTCGGCGACGACGTGATTGTGGCGGTGGACGCGCAGCGCCGCAACGCGATTCGCCGCGCGCACTCGGCGACGCACCTGCTGCACTCCGCGCTGAAAACCGCGCTCGGCGACCACGTGACGCAGGCCGGATCGCTCGTGGAGCCTGACAGGCTGCGCTTCGACTTCACGCACTTTCAGGCGATGACGCCGGAGGAGCTGCGCCGCGCGGAGGCGCTCGTCAACGATATGATTCTCGACGGCGGCGACGTCGTCGTGCGCGAGATGCCGATTGCCGAGGCGAAAAAGCTCGGCGCGACGGCGCTCTTCGGCGAGAAATACGGCGACACCGTGCGCGTCGTCACGATGGACGACGAGAGCGGCGACGCCGTGTCCATCGAGTTTTGCGGCGGCACGCACCTCGACAACACCGCAAAGGTCGGGAGTTTCCGCATTCTGAGCGAGTTCTCCGTCGCGAGCGGCGTGCGCCGCATCGAGGCGATAACGGGTGAGGAGGCTATCGCCTCCGCCGACCGCGACCGCGACACGCTCACGACAGTCGCGGCGTCGCTGAAAGCCGGCTCCGCCGAGGAGATCGCGGGGAAAATAGAGCAGCTTCAGGGCGAGCTGCGCGAGCTGCGGCGCGCGGCGGCGCAATCCGCGGCGCAGGGCGCGGCGGAATCCGCGAAAAACATCGCGAAAACGCCGTTCAACGGCCTGAACGTCGCGTATATAACCGACGTCGGCGCGGACGCGCTGCGTCAGGTCGGCGACGCGCTGGTGAATGACGAGAGCATCGTCGCGGTGCTCGCGGCGCGCGACGGGGAGAGCGTCAAATTCCTCGCCGTGTGCGGCAAAAACGCCGTAAAACTCGGCGCGAACGCCGGAAAGCTCATCAAGAGCTTCACGCCCAAGGGCGGCGGCAAGCCCGAGAGCGCGATGGGCGGCGGCACGGAGCTTCCGGAAAACGGCGTTGACATCATAAAAGAATATTTGGGAGGGCTGTAAACATGTCCGATTGCCTGTTTTGCAAAATAGTCGCGGGGGATATCCCCTCGACGAAGGTCTATGAGGACGGGAACGTCTACGCGTTCCGCGACATAAACCCGCAGGCGCCGACGCACATCCTCGTCGTGCCGAAAACTCACGTCGCGTCGCTCGACGACGTGACGGCGGAAAATTCCGCCCTCGCCGCGCGGTGCCTTGAGGCGATACCGAAAATCGCGGCCGCCGAGGGACTCGCGAACGGCTACCGCGTCATCTCAAACGTCGGCGACGACGCGGGACAGACCGTGCGCCACCTGCACTTTCACATTCTCGGCGGGCGGCCTATGGGCGAGAGACTTGTATAGACGAAAAGGGGCGGTGCGTTGCACCGCCCCTAAATTTTGCCCCGCAGCTTCCCGACGATAAGCGTCACGACGGGTATCGCAAAGCCGGTGACGATATTCATCGTGTTCAGGAAGTTGCTGTTGGAAAACGCCTCGAGCTCAAACCTGTTCGTGACGAGGTAAATCCCGCCCACAACCCCGAAGAACGACACTGGCGTCGCAAAGTCCCGCGCCTCGCGCGCGCCGGTGAGCTTTTTGATGATGTTCATCAGTATGAACGCGAACACGGTGATGATGATGAAGTCGGATATCACCCACGCGGAGATGAGAAACGCCTCCATGCGGTCGAGCGGCTGCATCGTCGTTATCAGCTTCGTCGTCGAGAAAAACGGCACCGGCATACGCTGTGACACGCGAAAGCTCAGTGTGCCTATACAGGCGAGCGTTATGACGGTGGACAGGATTCCGAGGAAGAGCACCGCGCCGCGCCCGCGCTTTTTTATCTCCTCCTTGCGGGAGATGTGGTCGCCGAGGAAGAAGAAAAGCGAGAAGTAGCACAGGATGCCAATCATCTGAAAGCTGCCCTTTGCCACAGGCACAGCGTCCACGTATGTCACCGGCCAGACGTACCGCAGCTTAAAGGTCGGTATAAGACACACGACGAGCCCCGCGAGAATAAGCGTCAGCACGATTATCGACAGCTCCGAAAACCGCGCGAACGCCTCCAGCCTCCCGCGCGTCGCGATCAGGACGAGCGCCATCATCGTCACAATAAAAAAGCGGATATCCGTCGTCGTGAAAATCGTGGACAGCATACGCTCCGCGTAGTACCTGATGTACAGAATGTACAGCAGCGCGATCCACACGAGGTAGAACGCGAGCACGGCCCGCGCGAGGATTTTGCCGTAGGCGAGCTCAAAGACGTCGCTGAGGTTCGCGGGGCCGGCGTCGCCCTTTTTGAAGAGCGCGGAGAACACGAGTACGAGCACAAACACCGGCGCCGCCGCGACAATCACGCTTACCCAGCCGGCCTGCGCGGCGTATTTCGCGCCCGCCGCCGGGAAAAGCCGCGTCACGGGGGACATGCACGCGACGATGTACATTATCATCGCCTGGCGCACGCTAATCTTGTTGTTTTTAGTCATACGGCGTCACACCCTTATGCGCAGCAGATTGAGAAAGACGCTGAGAATATTCCGCCTGTACATCGTCGGAAAGTACAGCGCGGCGCCCGCGAGCGTCCCGGCGCACAGCACCACGTACACCGCAATCTCCGCACCGCGCCCGTCGCGCGCCATGCGCCGTATATCGCCGACGGCGAACGGGAGCATAAGCGCCGCGAAAAATATCAGCTCAAGCATCGCCCCTCACCTCCGCGCCCTGTTTTTTCTCCTGAAAGTCCTTGCGGTACAGGCCTGTCGGCTCGCGCAGGTCGTAGGTGCGGGTAATCCGGCACGTGACGGCGACGTCGATATCGAGCCGCGGGAAAAGCTCTCCCCACCTGTTCTCCATGTCCAGCTTCACCCACTTCACGGGATTTTTCATGCGCACGAGGTCGGCGATACAGAGGCAGTCCTGCCCCACCTGCTTGGACTTCTTCACGACGGCGTCCATCTCCGCCCGGAGCTTTTCGGCGGCGGCCGTCTCGATGCGCGAGAGCGCGTCCCGGCCGTAGATGTCGTCGATATTCAGCTGCTCCGTCAGATTCGCGTATATCAGGGAGTCGTACTTCACGCCCTTTAGCGTGTCGCCCTCCCAAACCGTGTCAAATTTGAGCTTGTTGTGCAGCATTTCGAGCGATACGTAGTGGCCCCTCGCGTCGGTGACGCAGATGGGCGCGGTGTGTATGCGCTCCGTAAGACCGTTGTACGCGCACGCGATTTCCGCGTCGAAGTAGTCCGCGAGCCTGAAGTCCTTGATTATCGCAAAGCCGTCGGGCTTGAACGTCTTTTCCGGCATCTCGCCGCCGACCATCTCCCCGTAGCCCGTATCGACGCTTGAGAGCGCGGGGACGACGGTGGCGCAGTACGGCGTCTCCAGCATACTCACGAGGTCGATGAGCGTCAGCATACGCGAGTCGGACAGCGCGTCCACCGACTTGGACACGTTCTCAAGCCCCTCGTCGATGCCGCGCTCCTCGGACGCCGTCTCGCGCAGGAAGCTTTTCGCCGTGTCGCCGCGCACGATGAACACGTTCGTGGAGTACCGCGACTCGTGGTCGCGCGTGAAGAAATCGAGGTATTTCGTTATCGAATCCCGCGCCGCGTCCTCACCGATGAGCAGAAAATCGACGTAGCCGAGGTGCTGGCGCTTGTCCGAAAAACTGTTTATCCGGCTTATCGCGTCCACGGCCGTCGCGCCGGAGAAGGACATTATCTCGGTGACGCGCTTGCCGTCAGAGCCCTCGCCGCCGCCCGCGCCGTTTCGCGCGGCGACGAGCGTGACCTCAATCTCGTCGCCCTTTTTGTCGATGCCGAGCACCTGTATCACCGCGAAATTGCCTATCTCGCTCATTTCCGGCAGGACGTTGTGCGTGTCGATGCACGACGAGCAGAGCGCGAGCTGCGCGACCAGCAGCAGACAGAGTGCCGTCCTTTTCATCGCGTCTCACCGTCCGATTCCGTGTTCCCCGGCCCCTGGCGTATGAGGTCCTCGGGGTTTATGTTCACCGGGCGCTCGGTCTTGGAAAACCACTCGTGCCGCAGCAGCGTGTCGTCGAGCATCTGCCGCCCCTCGTTGCCGACGAACGGGGAGAGGTACGGCGTGCCGAAAATTTCAATATTGCACATGTTGTAAAAAATCAGTATCAGGCCGAGCGTCGTCGTGAAAAGTCCGCCGACGGCCGACAGCAGGACGAGAATAATCCGGAATATGCGGTTGACGTTCGACAGATCCTGGCTCGGCATGGCAAAGCCCGTTATCCCCGCCGCCGCGATGACGATCACGACGCCGGGGGAGAGCATGTTCGCCGTGATTGCCGCCTGTCCGACGACGAGCGCCCCGACGATAGATACGGTCTGCCCCGCGGCGCGCGGCAGACGCATACCCGCCTCAAGCAGCACCTCAAAGGCGAGCAGCATGAGCAGCACCTCCATGTACGTCGGAAACGGCACGTGCTGCTTGCTCGAGATTATCGAGACGGCGAGCTTCGTGGGTATCATCTCCTGGTGGAACGTCGTGACGGAGACGTAGAACGCCGGGAGGACGAGCGCCGCGAACGTGCACGTGTAGCGCAGAATCCGGAAAAACGAGCCGAGCAGGAAGTGGTGCGCGTAGTCCTCCGGAGCCTGCATGAGCGAGTTGATGTCTATGGGCGTGATGTACGCGATAGGTATGCCGTCAACGATTATGCCGACGCGCCCCTCGATTATGCAGCCGACGAACTTGTCCGGCCGCTCCGTATACAGTGCCTGCGGCAGCAGATTGCGGCTTTTCGCGTATATCACGGACTCGACCTGTCCGGCGGTCACGAGGCCGTCCATGTCCACGCCCTCAAAGCGTTTCCGCACCGCCTCCACCGTCGCGGAGTTCGCGATCCCCTCCATGTACACGAGGGCGACGGGCGTGTTCGTGCGCCGCCCGACCGTCAGGTGGTGTATCTTCAGCGCGCAGGACTGCATACGCCGCCGCACGAGCGACGTGTTCGCGCGTATGGACTCCACGAACGACTCCTTTGAGCCCTTTAGGACGTTCTCGCTCGTCGGCTCCGACGTGCCGCGCCTCTCAAAGCCCTTGCTGTCGAAGGCGACGGCCGCGGCGCACCCGTCAAACACGAGAACGGCAGCGCCGAACAGCAGCTCCTTCATCGCGTCCGTCATCGTCTCGCACAGCCTGTGCTGGCCGTGGTAGATGCGCCCGCGCAGAATGCCGTCGAGCACCTCGCGCTCCGTGCGCGCCTGCGTGAAGAGGCGGTCGCGCGTGAGGGGCTTTAGTATGAAGTCATAGACCGTGGAGGCGGTCACCATTCCGTCGATGAAAATTGCCGTGACCTTGACGCTGCGCGCCTCGTTTACGACAATCTCGGTGAATACCGTGTCGTCGCACCCGCGCATTCTCTCGCGGAAGGCCGCGCAGCTCACGGCCTCCCCGTCGGGGACGTCGGGCGTCTGTTTTTTCAGCATGTGCGCCTCCTCGCGTCGTGAAATTTTGCCTTTCCCGATAGTTATTTCCCGAAGAGTAAAAAAATATTTAATTTACATTGTTTTTTTTGAGTGAATGCTGTACTATGTGCGTGTAAATGCAACTACATATCGAAAGAGAGGTATTTTTGTGGAAAAATTGTTCAAGCTCAAGGAAAACAAAACCACCTTCGGCACAGAGGTAATCGCCGGCCTCACCACGTTCTTCGCAATGGCGTACATCATCATAGTAAACCCGAATATCCTAAGCGGCAGAGCGGCGGAGCTGCCTTTCGAGCTCGTGCCGTGGGGCGCGGTATTCCTCGCGACGATCATCTCCGCCGTGATCGGCACGCTCGTCATGGGGCTTTTCGCGAACGTACCGTACGCGCAGGCGCCGGGCATGGGTCTCAACGCGTTCTTCGTGTACACCGTCTGCCTCGGACTTAACTACTCGTGGCAGCAGGCGCTCAGTATGGTTTTCGTCTGCGGTATAATCAACATCCTCATCACCGTCACAAGAATCCGCAAGTACATCATCAAGTCAATTCCGCGCGCGCTCCAGCACGCGATTTCCGGCGGTATCGGCCTGTTCATCGCGTACATCGGCTTTTTGAACATCGGCTTTGTCCAGCTCGGCGCGGTGCCGTCCATGGCGACAATCAACACGCCGGAGCTGCTGCTCTTCCTGTTCGGGCTGCTGCTGATAATCATTCTGCTGACGCTCAAGGTCAAGGGCGCGATACTCATCTCAATCCTTGCGACGACGATTCTCGCCGCGATAACCGGCGTGGTGAGCTTCGACGGCGCAAACACCATCAGCTTCGCGGAATCGGCAAAGGCTCTGCCGCAGACGTTCGGCGTGATCTTCACAAAGGCGGGGCTCGGCTCGCTCTTCACGGGCGGGGGACGCAGCGTTGTAATCGTGCTCGTCACGATCTTCTCGTTCTCCCTCTCCGACACGTTTGACACGATCGGCACGTTCATCGGCACAGGCCGCCGCAGCGGAATATTCAGCGAGGCGGACGAGAAGGCGATGGAGACCTCCGTCGGCTTCAAGACGAAGATGGACAAGGCGCTCTTCGCGGACGCGATCGCGACCTCCGTCGGCGCGATCTTCGGCACGTCGAACACCACGACGTATGTGGAGTCCGCCGCCGGTATCGAGGTGGGCGGCCGCACGGGGCTGACCTCGGTCGTCGTCTCGGTTCTGTTCATAATCAGCGCGTTCGCGGCGTCCTTCATATCGGCGATTCCGACGGCAGCGACGGCGCCCGCGCTCGTCGTAGTCGGAATCATGATGGCGTCGAGCTTCATCGACGTGAAGTGGACGGACATGGACGAAGCGATTCCCGCGTTCTTCGCGGGCGTGTTCATGGCGTTCTCGTACAGCATTACGACGGGCATCGCGACGTCGTTTATCCTGTACTGCATCGTCAAAATCTGCAAGAAGAAATTCAAGGACGTGCACCCGATTATGTGGGTCTGCACGGCGCTGTTCATTCTGAACTTCATCCTGCAAGCGGTGATATAGACAAAATAAAAAAGCGCCCCGCATTTCATTGAAATGCGGGGCGCTTTTGTCATTCGTTTTCGGCTCTGAACTGTATGAGCTGCGCCGCCATGCTTATCGCGAGCTCCTCGGGCGTCTCCGCCCCGATCTGAAGCCCGATCGGCGACACGAGCCGCGCGACGACCTCCGGGGCGAGCCCCGCCTCCTCGCGCAGACGCTCCCGTATTATCGCCATCTTGCGCTTTGAGCCCATCGCACCGACGTAGGCGGCCGGCGTGGGCAGCGATTGCTCCAGCACCTCGTAGTCGTTCTTGTGCCCGCGCGTTATGACGATCACGTAGTCCCGCGCGGTTAGCGTCACGTGCTCCCATATGCGCTTGAAGTCGCCGAAGATAATGCGCTCCGCGTCCGGGAAATGCTCCGGAGACGCGAACTCCTCCCTGTCGTCGAACACGACGCAGTTGAACCCCACGTGCGAGAGCACGGGCACGAGCTCGCGCCCGACGTGCCCGCCGCCGAAGATGTACACGCGCCCCGCCTCACCGAGCGGCAGCGTCAGCGTGCCGTCGTAATTCTCCGAGAGCTTGTCGTACCGCGCCTTGCGCCCCGCCGCCGCGTCAGAATTCGGCTCAAACACTATCGCCGTCGGCTCGCCCTCGGAGATGCGCAGCGTCAGCCGCGCGCTGCCGTCGGGCGGCGCCGTCTCCGCCGATTCAAATACGCTTATGAGCTCCGCCGTCGGCCGCAGCGCGCAGTAGTGTATGCCCACGTCGCCGCCGCATATCATGCACAGGTCGCCCAGCCCGTCGGAGGACAGGCTGTAGCCGAGGGACTGCGCCTCCGGCGCGCCGGTTTCGAGCATTTCGCGCGCCACGCGCTGCACCTCGTACTCCACCGCGCCGCCGCCGACGGTGCCCTTTGAGCCATTTTCAAAAACCGCCATCACGGAGCCTGTCTTGCGCGGGGTGGAGCCGCGGCTCTCTATCACCGCGGTAAGCAGAACGCGCTCACCGCGCCGCAGCGCAGCGAGAATGTCGGGAACTAACCTCTTCATTTTCATCACCTGCCGCTATTTTACACAATTTTCAGAAAAAATTCAAGCCCTGTTGCAAAGCTCGCGCGGAAATGGTAGAATAACCGCACAAAACCAAAGGAGAACAGCCTTGAAAAAGCGCATTTTCGCAATAATTCTGATATTCGCGGCGCTGGCGCAGTCGGCTCTCGCCGCCGGAGTCATGCCGCAGGCCGGTATGACGCGCGCCGAAATCGCCGTGTATATCTATGAAAATTTTGAAGATTTAGAGGTCATCAACGACATTCCCGACGGCGCGATACGCGACGTGCCGCGCGGCGCGGCGTATTACGACGCCGTCTACGCGCTCTACCGCGCCGGAATCCTCACGGGCGCGGACAAGTACGGGCGCTTCTATCCGGACAGAAAGCTCACGGAGGCGGAGTACGACACGATATCGCTCCGCGCGGCGCAGACGGATCGCCGCCGCTACTACTCGCTGCCGAAGGAGCTGTCGCCGGAGGAGATATTCGCGCTGTGCTCGCCCGCCGTGTTCACGATTGAGACGTTCGATAAGAGCGGCGACACAGTCCGCACGGGCAGCGGCTTCTTCATCACATCCGACGGCACCGCCGCGACGAATCTGCACGTGCTCGACGGCGCGGCCAGCGCCGTGATAACCGTCCCCGGGCTCGGCAAATTCACGGTCAAGGGCGTGTCGGCGTACAGCACAAAGGAAAACGTCGCGCTGCTGAGTATCGACGGCAAGGACTTCCCGTGGCTGCCCGTCGCGGACTCCGACGCCGTGAATACCGGTGCGACGGCGTACTCGCTCGGCAGCCCGCTCGGGCTCGACG
The DNA here is from genome assembly GCA_031261245.1 of Oscillospiraceae bacterium. Classification (GTDB taxonomy): domain Bacteria; phylum Bacillota; class Clostridia; order Oscillospirales; family Oscillospiraceae; genus JAIRRO01. The sequence goes on from JAISKU010000092.1 coordinate 11,117, forward strand.
GCACGCTCTCAAAGGGGCTCATCTCCTACGTCGGGCGCGAGGTTGACGGGCAGAAAATGCTGCAATTTACCTCTAACATCTCGCAGGGCTCCGGCGGCGGCGCGCTGCTCGACGCGCGCGGACGCGTCGTCGGAATCACGAGCAGCTCGTTCACCGCGGGCGAGACGCTCAATCTCGCCGTCCCCGCGAAGCACATTCTCGAGCTCACCCCGGGGAGGGTCGTCGCCATCGGCAACACAAAGTAGGGGGCGATTATCAATCGCCCCGCGTTCCTTTAGTCCTCCTCCAGAATGTTGTGCGGGAAGCGAATACACTTGCTTATCTGCATTACAAACGTATTGCAATACGCGATACGGTGTGGTATACTGTCAGAAATTAGAAAGGGGTGTAATTATGGCATTAATTAAATGTCCCGAGTGCGGAACAGAAGTATCAGACAAGGCGGCGAGTTGCCCTAAATGCGCGTATCCGATTCAAAGTGCACAGGCCGACAATTTCGTTAAAATCAAGATTAAAATAAATGCCGTGGGAACCGTAAGAATATTTGATATGGACAATGGTAATGTCTTGTGGGAAGGCAACAATAACACAGTTGCAAGATTGGCCATAAGTAAACCGACTACTATTGGGTTTAATTGGGGACTTGGCAAAAAACCACCATCACCAAAGGCCAAGCAAAATGTTTTTTTAATCGACCCATCAAACAGCAAGAAATATTCATATCAGATGGCTCAAGGTCTTTTTGTTGCAAATGCAAAATACGTTTTGAGTGAAGTTGACGTTATTGACAGCGATTAACAAGCTCTCAGCCTTATAGGTGCACATATAAACTGAGAAATACAGCGCAAAAATAAAATCCGCCACCCCCGCCCCTTACCTCGGATATCTGGTAAGGGGCATTTCTTTGCCTCAAAACAAAGGAGGTATGCAAAATGGCGACACCATGCAGGCGCGACTGCGCCTACTACAGCACGTACACGGAGACGTGCGACTTCACGCTCATGTGCTACCGCGCGCGGCCTTGCCCGAGCGCAAACTGCACGGAGTACAAGCTGCGCGAGGCTCCGCGCTCGTGGCAGATTTTCACGGCGCGCGAATTGCGGCGCGCGTCGCCGCGGGAGGAGAATTTCGTCCTCGCGGACTGCGGGCACGAGGTCTACTCGGGCGAGCGGACGTATGAAAAGGACGGCAGCACGCTCTGCGGCGACTGCGTCGAGGACGAGCTCGGCGACCTCTCAATCGGCGAAAAGGCGCAGTTGCTCGGCTACGAGCCGTCGGGGGAGGTGCGGTAATGCCGAGGAGGAAGTACAAATTTCTGCCGGGGCTGGAGAACGCGGAGGTCAACTGCTTCGCGTACTACCGCACGAAATCGGGCAAGCCCGCCTGCCGCGCACTGAGCGACATCTACTGCCTCAAGGAGCGCACGCCCTGCGCGTTCCGCGCCCCGCCGTCCGCCGCAAAAAAGACGTAGGGGCGCGCATTGCGCGTCCGCACGCCGTATCCCCCGTCCGTAGGGGACGACGTCCTCGTCGTCCCGTTCCCCCCCCGTCCCCGCACGGGATTCCTCGTCGCTTCGCTCCTCGGAATGACAGGAACCCCAATCGCCCCCGCGCGGCGGGGGAGATGTCGCCGTAGCGACAGAGGGGGGGCATTGCGACAGAGGGGGCATCTTTTCCCCCGCGTCCCCCGTATCCCCCGTCCCCACACGGGATTCCTCGTCGCTTCGCTCCTC
>JAISKU010000124.1 GCA_031261245.1 Oscillospiraceae bacterium
ATCAGCAGCTCGAGGAAGTCCGCCACGTCGGAGATATACGCCGCCGGGTACACCCCGCCGTGTCCGGGCAGCACAAACTCGTCGGAGCCTCGCGCGAGCTCGCGCAGATTCGCGATCCACCGCTCCGGATTCGCGTAGTGGAAAAACAGCGTCTGATACTCGACCACGAGGTCGCCCGTACAGACAGCCCGCTCCTCGGGGATACGCACGAGCATGTCCCACGGGGAGTGCGCGATGTCGTCGAGCGCGCGCAAATCCACGCGGTACCCGTCGAGCAGGAACATCAGCGGCCCGTGCACGCCGACAATCGCCGCCGACCCGCCGAGCTTCGCGATATCATACGCGCACTTGTGCGAGCAGAAGATTGTCACCGGCAGATTGACGTACTCCGGAAGCCCGCTCGAGTGATCCTCGTGGTTGTGCGTGATGAATATGTACCGCAGCGGCTTTTTGAACAGCAGCTCTATCTCCTCAAGCATCTCCCGCGCGGACTCCGGCGTCGCCACATCCACGACGCCGACGCCGCTGTCGCCAACGACGTAATAGCTGTTGCACTGCATCCTCTCAAGCAGATTTCCCCGCCTGAAATACAACCTCGGCGATATCTTGAATATCTCCACCAAATTGCCCTTGTAAACGCTCTCCACTGCAACATCCCCTTACATAAAATTTATCACAACCATACACCGAAACCGCGTGTATGTCAATCCGCTACGCGAACGGGCGCAAAAACACGCCCGGCAGCGTCGCCGCGAAACTCATCAGCTCCCCCGTCACCGGGTGCTCAATTTCCAGCAAGTGCGCGTGCAGACCGAGCCGCTTTATAGGGCTCGTCGCCGCGCCGTATTTTTTATCCCCCGCGACAGGGTGTCCGATCCCGCCGAGCTGCACGCGTATCTGGTTCTTCCGCCCCGTTTTAAGGCGGATATCGAGCAGGGAGTACGCCGCCGACTCACGCAGCACGCGGTACTCCGTCACCGCCTCAACTCCGTCGCCCTCAACCCCGCTCTCGTACACCACGTGCGTGCTCGTCTCGCGCAGCCAGGAGCGCAGCGTCCCGGAGCGCTCCGCGAGCCGCCCTTCGACGAGCGCCGTGTACCCGCGCGTTTTCACAAGCTCCGCCCAGTTGTCCTGCAAAAGCCGCTTCATGCCCTCCGTTTTCGCGGCGAGAAGCACGCCCGATGTGTCGCGGTCGAGCCGGTGCACGACGAAAATCCGCCCGCGCGCGTCGCCGCTCCTGACGTGCTCGGTCAGCATACGGTACGCCGTGTTCTCGCGCTCGCGCTCCGTCGCGATGGATAGCAGCCCCGCCGGCTTGTTGAACACGATTATCTCCGCGTCCTCGTACAGTATCCCGTCCAGCTCCGCCCGGCGGTTTCGCGGCGCTATCGCCACCGTCTGCCCGCGTGTGAGCGCGTGGTTGTACTGCGTCGTCACCGCCCCGTCCACGTATACCGCGCGGTATTTCAAAAGCGCCTTGGCGTTGTCCCGCGCGGGCAGCGCCGCCGACAAAAACGCCAGCAGCTCACAGTCCTCCGCCACGGTGTATTCCCTTATTCCCGGCTCTTTTTTTATTGCGCTCACCTCAATCCGAGTCAAATTATATGTATCCCCCGCAATAAAGTCAAGCAACTCGATAAATTTAGGTTGACATATAAAAAATATATGTTATATTGTAATTCTATAATTCTTATCAGTTTTAGGGGAATATCATGACATATGATTTCAGCACGGCGATAGAGCGTCGCGGCACAAACTCCATAAAGTGGGACACGGTTCCCGGGGACGTCATCCCCATGTTCATCGCGGACGCCGACTGGGCGACCGCCCCCGCCGTCGTCGCCTCCGTGCGCCGCCGGCTCGACGGGCACCCCGTTTTCGCCTACGGACACGACGATTTCGGTCTCACGGACAACGTCCTCGCGTGGTACCGCCGCAAATACTCGCTCGAGGTCCCGCGTGAGTGGGTGGTGCTCATTCAGGGCATCGTCCCCGCGCTCGTAAACCTCTCGAAGCTCTCCGAAAAGGGCGTGCTCACCACCGCGCCGAACTACGGCAGCTTACTCAGCGCCCCGGCGCGCGTCGGGAAGCGCTCCGTCGTCTCGCGCCTGCGCGAAAACGTCTCGGGAACCCGCCTCACCTACGAGTGGGACTACGCCGATCTCGCGGAAAAGGCAAAATCCTCGGATATCCTCTACCTGTGCAACCCCCACAACCCCATAGGCCGCGCGTACACGCGCGAGGAGCTCGCGCGCACGGCCGATTTCGCGCGGCAAAACAACCTGCTCACCGTCTCCGACGAGATTCACTGCGAAATCCTGCTCGGCGCGACGCACACCCCGTGGTTCTCCGTGAAGCCGGAGAACAGCGTCACGCTCGTCTCCTCGGGGAAAATCTGCAACATGCCCGGCATCCCCATCGCGATCGCCATCGTACCCGATGAGGCGCTGCGCGCCCGCGTGCGCGCCGCGCTCGGCACCTCGACCGTCTACGGCGGCATACTCAACGCCGCGGCGGCGTCCGGCGCGTTCAGCGAGGAGTGCGACGCGTGGAAAGCGGATTTCACCGCGTACCTCACAAAAAACCGCGACTGGCTCGACGAGCAGCTGCCCAAGCGCCTCCCGCGCGCCCGCGCGACGTACACCGAGGCGACATACCTGCAATGGCTCGACCTGTCGGACTACGCGCTCGGCGACGCGACAAAATATTTGCGTGAGCACGCAAAGGTTCAGCTCACGGAGGGCGTCCCCTTCGGCGGCGCCGAACACCACGTCCGCATAAACTTCGCGACGACGCGCGAACGGCTCTCCGAGGCGCTCACGCGCATTGAAGAGGCCGTCCGCGACAAATAAATCAGTAAAAAACGGAGGAACAGAGACATGTCAACATCAACCTTTATCGAGAGACCGAAATCGAGCTGCGCGCTCGGCGGGGCGCTCACGACGCTCGCGGGGCTAAACCGCGTCGTGCCGATCGTGCACGCCGCCGGGGGCTGCGCCGCCGGACTGTCCGGCGTTTACAGCAACGCCGCCGGGTACCGCGGCACGGGCTACTGCGGCGGCAACATGATGCCGACCTCGAACATCGCCGAAAACAACATCGTGTTCGGCGGCGAGGACAGACTCGCGGAGCAGATTGAGAACACGCTCTTCGCGATGGACGGCGACCTGTACGTCGTCGTAACCGGCTGCCAGGTGGAGATCATCGGCGACGACGCAAAATCCGTCGCGAAGCGCTACGCCGACCAAAACGTCATCGGCATAAGCACCCCGGGCTTCCTCGGCAACACGCTCAAGGGCTACGACGCCGTCGTGACCTCGCTCGTGGAGTTCGTGATAGAGCCCTCGGCCGTCAAGGACGCGGCCGCCGTGAACATCTTCGGCGTCGTCCCCGGCCATGACGTGTTCTATCGCGGCAACCTCGAGGAGATCAAGCGTCTTCTCGCCCTCATCGGCGTGCGCGCGAACACGTTCTTCGGCGTCGCTGACACAGTCGCGGATATCCGCACCTACGGCTCCGCCTCACTCAGCGTCGTGCTCGCCCCGAACGTCGGCGTCGCCCCGGCGGAGCGGCTCGAACAGCTGGGCGGCATTCCGTATATCCTCAGCGAAATCCCCGTCGGCCCGTCGGGCACGGCCTCATTCCTGCGTCAAATCGGCGCCGCCCTCGGCGTTGACCTCGCGCTCATCGAGAGTGTCATCGCCTACGAGTCGCGGTACTACTACGCCTACCTCAACGGCCTCGTGGACACGTACTCCGACCTCGATTTTCAGCGCTACGCCATCGTCAGCGCGGACGGCTACTACGCCCACGCGCTCACGCGCTTCGTGGCGAACGACCTCGGCTGGGTGCCGCACCTCACCTCGATAAACGACGTCGAGGACGAGGCGGAGCAGGCGCGCTACGCCGCGCGCTTTGACGACATCTCCTCGGAAACCCGCCCCGTCGTGGTGTTTGAGCAGCAGGCCGGGCAGATTCTCAAGCACGTCCGCAACAGCTGGGCGCTCA
>JAISKU010000141.1 GCA_031261245.1 Oscillospiraceae bacterium
GCCGTGGCTTACGGCGTCTTGGAGGACTACCGCGCGAGATCGGGCGACGCGACGCCGACGGTCGTCGTGTCCACGGCGAGCCCGTTCAAGTTCGCGGACAGCGTGCTCGACGCGCTCGGTCAGAGCGCGGGCGGCGGGGGCTTTGAGCTGATTGACAGGCTTGAGACCGTCGGGGGACTGGCGGCTCCCGCGCCGCTGAAGTCGCTGCGCGGCAAGAAGATTCGCTTTGACGGCGTGACGGAAAAGGACGAGATGATTGACGTCGTGCGGAAATTTTTGGAGTAGGGCGATGACGGGAGAGCAGACGAGAAGATATCTCGACAGGATCGGGCTTGAAGGAGAGACGACGCCGGAGCGCGGGATGCTCGACCGCCTCGTGGCGGCGCACCAGTGCGCGGTGCCGTTTGAAAACCTCGACGTGTGTGAGTACGGGCGCGTGCCGGAGCTGGAAATTCCGGCGCTGTTTGACAAGATTGTGGCGCGGCGGCGAGGCGGGTACTGCTTTGAGCTCAACGCGATTTTCGCGGCGCTGCTCTCGGCGCTCGGCTACGACGTGACGCCCTGTATCGCGCGCGTGGCGGGCGGGACGGACGCGGTTTCGCCGCCGCTGCACAGGATATCGCTCGTGCAGCTCGGCGCCGAGAAATACTTCTGCGACGTGGGCTTCGGCGGGCTGTCGCCGTTCGGCGCGCTGCTGTTTGAGAGCGGGGAGCGCCAGAGCTCCGGCGGCGCTGATTTCCGCTTTGAGGGGACGCGCGGCGCGTGGGCGACGCTTTTCCACGACGAGCGGAGCGCGTCCGAGCCGCTGCTGCACATCTGCACGCTCCGGCAGGAGGAGGTGGACTTCCTCGCGCCGAACGCTTTCTGCGCCGCGGCGGGCTCGCCCTTCAGCGTGAACAGGATTGTGAATCTGCGGCGGCCGAACGGCGCGGTGTACATCTCGAACGCCACGCTCACGGTGCGCGACGGGGAGGAGAAAACCGTGCGGGAGCTGACCACGGCGCGGGAGCTGTACGCGGCGCTTGAGGACGAGTTCGGCATTGTGCTGCCGCCGCGCCCGCTTATGTAGGGGCGGGGTGACCCCGCCCGTAAACGCTGAATTCAGCAGGACGAATTGGGCGCGAACGTCCCGCAGAACGTCTCGGTCTTCTTTGCCGCGTCGGGCGCCTCAACCTTGATGTTCGCGGCGGAGCACTGTCCGCCGGGGTGATGGTATTTGCAGCCCATGACCTGACAGTCCACGCCGTAAAGCGCGTCTGCACCGGACTTGTTTTCAGACATAACTCTTCTCCTTGCAGCGGCGAAAAGCCGCATGTGTAGTATTTGCGCGGGACGACCCGTTATTCAGAGGTACGGAGGGAAAACATGGCGCTTTTCGCCATCGGGGACCTGCACTTATCGCTCGGCGCGTCGAAGCCCATGGACATTTTCGGCGGCTGGGACGGGTATGTGGAGAAAATAAAGGCGGGCTTTGAGCGCGTGGAGCCGGACGACACCGTGGTGCTGTGCGGCGACCTGACGTGGGGCATGACGCTCGAGGACGCGCTCGAGGATTTCCGGTTCATCTCGGAGCTGCCGGGGAAGAAGATCATACTCAAGGGCAACCACGACTACTGGTTCACGACGGTGGCCAAGGCGGACGCGTTTTTTGAGAAAAACGGCTTTCGCGATATGGAGATTCTCAACAACAACTGCTTTTTGTACGGGGACGCGGCGATCTGCGGCACGCGCGGCTGGCTTTTTGACGAGAATCTCGACGGCACGCACAACGGGAAAATCATGGCGCGCGAGGTGTTGCGGCTCGAGGCGTCGCTGAAGTCGGCCGGGGAGCGCGAGAAGCTCTGCTTCTTCCACTATCCGCCGCGCTTCGGCGGCTACGTGTGCGACGACCTCATCGCCGTGATGGAGAAATACGGCGTAAAACGCTGCTGGTACGGGCATGTTCACGGGCGCGGACACCGCCACGCCGTGACCGGGAGCGTGGGCGGGATCGAGTATAATATGGTTTCCGCCGATTTTGTCAACTTTATTCCGCAAAATATTTGCATTTCTTAAAGATATCTGTTATAATGTCACGCTGATAGAATATTATTGCGTCGCTGTAACGCAAAAAAAACCGGGAGGAAAGACATAGTGAACGTAACCGCTTTCGAGAAAAAAGAGAAGAACACGGCGGCGCTGACCGTCGAAATCGAACCGTCCGTATTCAACGCCGCCATTGACGGCGTGTACAAGAAGATGCGCGGACAGATATCGGTTCCGGGGTTCAGGCGCGGCAAGGCGCCGAGAAAGATCATTGAGAACATGTACGGGGCCTCGGTATTTTACAGCGACGCCCTTGACGACCTGCTGCCCACCGCGTGCGCCTTCGGCGTGCGGGAAAAGGAGCTGCGCGCCGTCGGGTATCCGAGCATCGGCAACGTCGAGGTCAAGGACGACAAGTCCGTGGACGTGGAGTTCACCGTGGAGCTGTATCCCGAGGTGAAAATCGGGGAGTACAAGGGACTTCACGCCGTGAAGCCGTCCGCCGAGGTGCCCGAGAGCGCCGTTGACGCGAGGGTGGAGACGATGCGCTATAACCGCGCGACGGTGGAGACGGTGACGCGCCCGGCAATCGGGGGGGACATAGTGCTAATCGACTACGCGGGAACGGTGGACGGCGAGCTGTTTGAGGGAGGCTCCGCCGAGGGGCACGAGCTGACGCTCGGCTCCAACTCGTTCATTCCGGGCTTTGAGAATCAGGTTCAGGGCATGGTGGCCGGCGAGGAGCGCGACATTGAGGTCACGTTCCCGGAGGATTACCACGCGGAGCATCTGGCGGGCAAGCCGGCGGTGTTCAAGGTGACGGTAAAGGAGGTGCGCTCCAAGGTGCTGCCGGAGGCGGACGACGAGTTCGCGAAGGACATCTCGGAGTTCGACACCTTGGCGGAATACAGGGCCGATGTGCGCGCAGAGCTTGAGAAGGCGCGCGCGCTGGAGGTGGAGAGCGAGTTTGAGAACGCGCTGCTCGAAAAGCTCGCGGAGGGCGTCGAGGCCGAGATTCCGGAGATAATGTTTGAGGAGCGGGTCGAGAATTCGTTGCACAGCCTGCAACAGCAGCTTTCGCAGTACGGCATGGATCCGGCGATGTATTTCAATATGATGGGCACGTCGGAGGAGGCGTTCCGCGAGAACGCGCGCCCGCAGGCGGAGCGGCAGGTCAAGGTCGCCCTCGCGCTCGAGAAGATTGCGGAGATCGAGGCGCTTGACGCGACGGAGGAGGAGATCGAGGGGTATTACGCGGAGATGGCGGCGTCCTACGGCGCGGAGATCGACGACGTGAAGGACTCGGTCGAGAAGGACGACGTGAAGCGCGAGCTCGTGATGCGCGCCGCCGCGAGGATAGTAAGGGACAGCGGAATCGCGGACGAAAAGTCCGAGACGCCGGCCGTCGAGGAGAAGCCGAAGAAGCCGAGAAAGGCTCCGGCGAAGAAGAAAGCCGAGCCGGCTCCGGAGGAGGCGGTTGAGGCGGCGGTCGAGGAAGCGCCCGCAGTCGAGGCGGAGGCCACGGCGGCGGAGGAGGCTCCGAAGCCGAAGCGCACAAGGGCGAAGAAGCCGGTCGAGGAAAAGACCGAGGAGAAAACCGAGGAATAATTACCCGGAATTTCGGGTATCGTCTGTAAATATCAAATAGGAGGAAATATCATGAGCTTAGTACCGATAGTAGTTGAACAGACCTCGCGCGGGGAGCGGAGCTACGACATATTCTCGCGGCTGCTCAATGAGCGCATTATCATGCTCTCGGAGGAGGTAAACGACGCGACGGCGAGCCTCGTCGTGGCGCAGCTTCTCTACCTCGAGGGGCAGGACTGCGACAAGGACATCAGCTTCTACATCAA